>JANNWD010000278.1:0-4518 GCA_031408315.1 Bacteroidota bacterium | reverse complement strand
GTGGATTAACGGCACAAACAGTAAAAGGTATTGTGGTATATCATTTATTAGGAGATAGAGCATTTACTGTTAACTGCCCTTCAACAACTACTAGTGTAAAAACGTTATTGAATAGTGCTATACCTACTCATCCAGGCATTGGTATTACTGCAACATTTACTGGCCCAAGTGTAAGTGGATTAACAGTTAAAGGTGTTGGTAATGCTTCTGCCTTTCCTGTTACTATAAACCCTATGCCAAACCCTAATGGTGCAAGTGATCAGCATTTTGTAAATGGGGTTTTACATAAACTAAATGGAGTGTTACTTCCACAATAATAAATTGTATAAAATATTTTTATAAAAAAGGCATCTTGCAAAAGATGTCTTTTTTTATGCAAGTAACATTTTTACAATTATTTTATCAATGGGTAAAGTAACATCATCAATAGTGAGTTTATCTAAATTAATAAAACGAAAAGTTTCTATTTCTTTTTGTTGTTCGTAAATTTTCAATTGATCTTCATCAAAATCGAATGGTTTTGTACGTAGGGGTGCAGTAATTTTTTCTAAAGGTTTTACATAATAGTAAATAGAAATTATTTGGTGGCTGGGGTTAAATGCACTTAATTGAAAATAATCGGTTGTATAAATGTGTTCGCCAATTTCTACTTTTAAATTCATTTCTTCTAAAAATTCTCTTTTAAGGCAATCTCTTGTTCCTTCACCAAACTCTAAGCCGCCACCAGGGAACTTGGTAATCTTCATTCCACGTATATATTCATCGCTTACCAATAGTTGGTTAGCTTCATTAATTAATATGCCGTAAACTCTTAAATTGAAATTCATTTAATAAAAATTTTAATTCCTAATTCCTAATTCCTAATTCTTAATTGCCAGTTACTTCTTATATCTTTTCCAATAATTCCAAACCACAAAAGCCAGTATGGCAAAGGCTAAAATTACTGGCACCCAAAAAGCATAAGCAGAATTATTGTAGGGGATAGGCACATTCATTCCATAAATACTTGCAATTAAAACTGGTATGCTAAGAAATATAGTTAATGTGGTTAGTCTTTTTAAAACTTCGTTTTGATTGTTGCTTATTATACTTGCAAATGCATCTAAAGAAGAACTTAAAATGGTTGTATAAGTATTAGCTGTTTCCAAAGCTTGAGAAGTTTCCACCACTAAATCATCTAGAAAGTCTTTTTCGTCCTCGGTTAATTGTAAAATATTAGTACGTAAAATTTTCATCATTAGCAATTCATTGCTACGCAAAGCAGTAATAAAATAAACTAAACTTTTTTGAATACGCATTAATTGCAGCAGTTCTTCATTTCTATTTGCGTCGTATAATTTTTGCTCTAACAAGTTTCTTCGTTGATTAATTTCTTTAAGATGCTCTTGAAAATTAGTAGTTACTTTTTCGAAAATTTTAAGCAACATCATATTCTTTTTATCGGGATGGCGGTTTTGAAAACTATTTAAGAATTTTTTCATTGCCTCATTTTCAAAAGAATTTACCGTTACAATTTGATTATGTGTAAGAATAATACAAATTGGGATGGTTATGTAAAAAGCATCGCTTTCGTTAAATGAATTGTTTTCGGTAGGGGTTTTTATTACAATCAACTTTACATTGTCATCAATTTCGTAGCGGCTACGTTCATCAATGTCTAACGAATCTTTCAAAAAATCTATAGGTATATCAAGGCTTTCACTAAGTTCTGTAAATTCTTCTTGCTTAAGTGGGGGCAGCACATTTACCCAGCTACCAGCTTCTGGCTTATCAATAGCAATGGTTTGGTGCTCTATTATTTTAAAGTATTGAATCATTTTTTTGTAGAGATAATAGTTGTAATGGCTTGTAAATGATGCTGTGTATGATAAATAGTAAAGTAACAAAGTTCTCTTATTGTAATTTTACCAAGCAATGGATGTTTTATTAAGTAATTATCTAAGTCTTGCTCTGTTCTATTTTTTTGTAAAGATGATAAATAATGAGTGGATACTTTATTCCATTGATTTAGTAAACTTTCTTTTTTTGTTAAGTCTTTGGTAGGTTTAGGAACAAATCTTGCACTAGCTACTGCACCCTGTTCTAATTTTAATTTGTATTTAATTACTAATTCATCATACGTTTTTGATGGTCGGTTTGGTGTTCCTCCAATCCAACGTACTAAAAATTTCGGTAACCAAAATGCCAACGAACTCATATTGGTTGAAATTAAAAGATGCTTTACATTATCGGCAATACTCCATTTATTGGGTAAAGAGGGAGCAAAAAAAATAGCATCATCAATTTGACTACAGCTATTTTTTAGGAGCTCAAATTCTGCTTTTGTAGCATTTACAATTTCTTCTTTTGTCATATATAAATAGTTCCTCCAAAAACAAATTCTGCCGGACCAATCAGCCAAATATTTTCAAAATGCGTATCACTAAGTTTATCAAATTCTACACTTAAATGCCCACCAGGGGTATTTACTTTTACTAAATTAAAACCATTGTCGTTATGTGCACTTACTAATGCGGCTGCGGTTACGCCTGTTCCGCAACTAAGCGTTTCATCCTCTACACCACGTTCGTATGTACGAATAAAAATACTGTCTTCACTAATCCGCTCTACAAAATTTATATTTATGCCTTCAGCTTCAAACGCTTTGCTGTAGCGTATATCTCTGCCAGTTTCTAACACATCAATATCTTTTACGTTACTAGCAAATTTTATAAAATGTGGGCTTCCTGTATTTAATATTGTATAGGAGGAATGTTGTTCTACTTTTTTTACATCATTCATTTTAAGGCGTACATTTCCTTCGTCTGTAATCTCAGCTTCATGTTCACCATCTATTGCAATAAATTTATACACCGATTTGTGTACACCTACTGAGTAAGCAAATTTTACCAAACATCTACCACCATTACCACACATTGTACTTTCATTTCCATCGGCATTGTAATAAATCATTTCAAAATCATAGCCTTCTTTTGTACTTAAAAGCATTAAACCATCTGCTCCAATGCCAAATTTTCTATTGCATAAAAAATGAATTTGCTTTTTAGTTAATTCTACAATTTCATTTTCTCTATTATCTAAAATAATAAAATCGTTACCAGTGCCTTGATATTTGTAAAATGTAAGTTGCATTATATGTTTTCGGTTATAATTTGTAAAGATTTTTTTATTAAATTTTCAACCGCTGCATTTCCATCTTTGCTAAACTCTTTTGTAATGCGATTGGCTACAATGGCGTTTAGCGATAAGCAATGATGTCCCAATATTTTACCTAAGCCATAAATTCCTGCTGTTTCCATTTCAAAATTAGTAATACGATTATTGCCAAAACTAAATGTAGTTAAATTATCTATTAAAGAGGCATTGGCTAACCCCAAACGTAAAACCCTTCCTTGTGGTCCGTAAAAGCCAGGACAGGTTACTGTAATGCCATGATGAAAACCTTCAACAAAATGTTTAATTAGTGAGCCACTAGCACTACTAATATATGGGTGTGCAAATTTATTATGCAACTGTGTTTGTGTTACAAATTGTTGAATTAATTGATCTTCTTCAGAATTATTATGTAGCTGATAAAAATTTAATAAATTATCTATACCTAAACCATGGCTGCTTGCTACAAAACTATCTACCGGAACATTTTTTTGTAATGACCCTGATGTGCCAACTCTAATAATATTTAAGTGTGTTAAATTTTCTTTAATTGTTCTAGTTTCAAAATCAATATTTACTAAAGCGTCTAATTCATTTAAAACAATATCAATATTATCTGTACCAATGCCAGTACTAACGCAAGTAATTCTTTTTGTGCCTATAAAGCCAGTATGTGTAACAAACTCTCTATGCTGATTTTTAAATTCTATTTTATCAAAATGTTTACTAACAGCTGAAACTCTATCAGGGTCGCCTACAGTAATAATAGTTGTTGCAATTTCATTAGGGGTACAATCTAAGTGATAAATTGCCCCTCGGTTATTTATAATTAATTCTGATTCGGCTATACGGCTCATAATAATTTTGATTTGAAATTCGAATTTCGGTATTAGTATTAACAAAATACAGAAAAAAATCCCTTATTTTTGCAAACACTAAAATGGTCCTTTGGCCGAGTGGCTAGGCAAAGCTCTGCAAAAGCTTCTACAGCGGTTCGAATCCGCTAGGGACCTCAAAAAATCGCTAGTTATCCTTAACTGGCGATTTTAATTTTATAACTATTATGGCAACAAAAATACTTCACTGGCTAGGCCTTGCAGCGGCAATTTCGTTACTTATTGCCTGTTTTATACCTTGGACGTACCATGCAGATGTTAACGAAAATTTTACGGGTTTTCATAGCTTTAAAAATATTTACGGAAGCCCAAGTAAATTTTTACTTGTTGTAGCTGTTTTTGGATTTATATTTATTTTATTACCTAAAGTTTGGGCAAAACGAGTTAATCTTTTTTTAGCTGCATTAGGCATGGGGTATGCAATAAAAACATTTGTGCTTTATACAGGATGTTATTATGCATATTGCCC
>JANNWD010000277.1:0-6924 GCA_031408315.1 Bacteroidota bacterium | reverse complement strand
GTAGCTTTTGGTTTTACAAGAATGGGTGAGTTTAAAGTAAAAAATACTGGGCAAAATATTGACGAACTGGAATTAGAGTTAATAGATTTTGGTTTAGAAGAAATTGGTGAAAATAGTGAAGGCAATATAATTATTCGTACTGCTTTTAACGAGTTTGGCAATATGGCTAAAGCACTTGATGATAAAAAAATTGAAGTAATAACTGCCGAATTGACTAGAATACCTACTACAACGATGGAGCTAGATGAAGATGCTGCAAATGATGTTTTAAAATTAGTAGATAAATTAGAGCAAGATGAAGATGTGCAGAAGGTTTATCATAATTTGAAATAAATGTAAAGCTACTTCGGTAGCTTTTTTTTAAGGCATTTTGAGAACTATAGAAAATGGTGGTGTTTTCAACAAAAGGCTTATACTTCGTTTAATTTCAACCCTACAAAATCTTTTGCTGTTACCAAAAACTTAGCAGCATCTAGCTTATCATTATTGATCAACACTACACTACAACCAGCTGCTAACCCAGCCGCAGAACCTTTTTCACTATCTTCAAATACAACTGCATTTTGTGGCAGTACATTCAATAACGTACATGCTTTTAAATAAATTTGTGGATGAGGTTTAAATTCTGTTACATCATCTTCACAAAGTAATACATCAAAATATTGACGAAGATGTAAGGCGTCCATCAAAAAATTCAAGTTTTCCTTAGGGGCAGATGTACAAACGGCTAACTTTTTATTATTTTTTTTTAGCCATTGTAAAAATGGTGTAACGCCATTTAATTCTTTTACAATAGGTGCATATAAATTTCTAAAATAAACTTCTTTATCATCTCCCCATTTTTTTATTTGTTGGGTAGTTGCATTGTTGCCTAAAACCATTTTTGCAATGGCTGCGTTATGATTGCCAGAAATATATTTATCAAAATATTCATCGGTACAATCAATAGTATATTCAGCTAAAAATTTTTTAAATGCTAATTTATGTGTAGGATCAGTATCGGCAAGTACACCATCCATATCAAATAAAAAAGCATCGAAGTGTAGTATTTTCAATTAAAAATTAAAAATTAAAAATTAGGAATTAAGTTTACTCTGCCATCATTTCTCTTACAACTCTCACCACATCTTCTACATTTGGTTTACTAAAATAATCACCATCGCTACCGTAGCTTGGGCGGTGGGCTTGGGCGGTAAGTGTACGTGGGGCTACATCTAAATATTTATATCCACCTTGCTCCTCCATTGCTTTATTAAACATGTATGCCGCTGCACCACCTGGTACATCTTCATCTACAAAAAGTATTCTGTTGGTTTTTTGTAAAGATGATACAATGGTATGGTTTATATCAAAAGGCAATAATGTTTGCACATCTACCACTTCACAACTAATGTTATTATTGTTCAACGTTGTTACTGCATCTTGTACAATTCGTAAAGTAGAGCCGTAAGTAACAATGGTAACATCTGTTCCTTCGTTTACAATTTCTGGCACACCTAACGGCACTGTGTATGCTAAAAGATTATTAGGCAATTTTTCTTTAAGCCGATATCCGTTTAAACATTCAATGATTAATCCAGGGTCGTTACTTTGCAAGAGTGTGTTGTACATGCCCACCGCTTGTGTCATATTACGTGGTACACAAACATACATTCCACGTAGTGCATTTACAATCATTCCCATTGGTGAGCCGCTATGCCAAATACCTTCTAACCTGTGCCCTCGTGTACGTACAATTAATGGGCAACTTTGTTGGCCAGCAGTACGGTAATGTGTGGTACAAACATCATCGCTTAAAGGTTGTAAACCGTAGAGCAAATAATCTAAATATTGTATTTCGGCAATGGGGCGTAAGCCACGTAAAGCCAAGCCTATCCCCTGCCCCATAATGGTCAATTCTCTTATGCCTGTATCAAAAATTCGGCGTTTGCCATACTTTTCTTGTAAGCCACTAAAGCCTTGATTAACATCTCCAATATGACCTAAATCTTCGCCAAAGGCAATTACTTTATTGTTGGTTTCAAATAATTTATCAAAATAATTATTTAAAACTTCGAAGCCATTTACCATTGGTGCATCATCTGCATAATTAGGTTTTATTTCGGCAACATTTAAAGCCGATTTTTCGCCTTCGTTGTACAACATGGTGTTGTACAAATTTTTATTGGTTGTTTTTAATTGATGATAATAATCTTTTAAATCATCTGCCGAAGGCACAATATCCAATACTGTTGCTAATGTTTTTAACACATCTCTCCTAAGCGGTTCTCTATTATTTTGTAAAGCTAAAATTGCATTTTGAATAGATGGATTATTTGCTGCATATCCATTTAGCAATTCGACAGCTTTAGCAACTTGTTCTTTTATTGGATTGATGTATTTATCCCAAGCCTCTTGTTTACTTTGCTTGGTAAATTCTTTTGCATCTTCCTCTATTTTAATTAACTCCTCTTCTTCTGCTAAAGCATTTTCTAAAATCCATTCTCTCATTTGTTTTATACAATCCCATTCTTTTTCCCATGCCAAACGCTCAGTTGTCTTATATCTTTCATGACTACCCGATGTTGAATGACCTTGTGGTTGTGTAATTTCCTCTACATGAAAAATAGCAGGTGTATGCGTTTCTCTCATTTTTTGCAAAGCAGGTTCAAGTACTTCACACATACCGGCATAATCCCAACCTTTTAGTTTGTAAATATCTAATCCGTTTGTACCTTCTTGTTTTTGAAAACCACTTAATGCATCGGATATAGAACCTTTGGTTGTTTGAAATTTTTTAGGCACCGATATTCCGTAACCATTATCCCACACAAAAACGGCCAGTGGCACTTGCAACACACCTGCTGCATTAATTGTTTCCCAAAAATGTCCTTCGCTAGTAGATGAATCTCCTATTGTGCAAAAACAAATTTCGTTACCGTTATTACTTAACTCTTTTAAGTTTTGTATGCCTTCAATTTTACGAAATGCTTTTGATGCAAAAGCAAGTCCTAAGCCACGGGGCATTTGCCCTGCTGTGGGAGCAATATCGCTACTTACATTTTTGGTATTTGCTAGCGGTAACCAATTACCACTTTCATCTACCATTTTTGTGGCAAAGTGTGCATTCATTTGTCGACCTGCACTAAATGGGTCGTTTGCTACATTAGGATCGGCATATAATTGACTAAAAAACTGTTCGATTGTGGCTAACTCAGCCGCAAACATAAACGTCTGATCTCGATAGTATCCGCTTCTAAAATCGCCTGGTTTAAAAAATTTTGCCATAGCAACTTGTGCCACTTCTTGCCCATCGCCAAAAATGCCAAACTTCGCTTTACCTGTGAGCACTTCTTTTCTACCCAACAAACTAGTTTCTCTACTTTGGCATACAATTTTATAATCGGCTAGTACAGCGTTTCTAAATGTATCAAAACTTAGTTGGTTGTGTAAAACAGTATCGTTGTTAGTTGTATTTTCCATATTACATTATATCTATTACAAAAATATAAAGAATACAGCATCTTTGTTAATAATTAGCTAAGGAAGCTACAATTTGCAACTAAATAAAACGTTTTAGTATCTTTATACCGTAAACGAGTTATGTATGAAAAAAATAATTACAGTTTTTGCTTTAGTATTTAGTTGTTTTACTGTTATTGCTCAAAAAACTGGCACTTCTGTAGATGTTGCAAAAGCTACTGTTAATATTATTGCTACAGTTCCATTGGCTGAAGCTTTACTTGTGAAAGAAACAGAATACGATTTTGGAAAAATTCCTCAAGGTAAGCCTGTTACGCATGTGTTTGAGGTGAGCAATACTGGCAAAGACCCTTTACAGATTAACAATGTAACTGCTAGTTGTGGTTGTACTACTCCTGAGTGGGAAAAGGATAAAAAAATTGCCACTGGTGCTACTTCTAAAATAAATGTTGGTTATAATGCAGCGGCTGAAGGTCCTTTTACTAAAACAATTACTATTACATATAACGAAAACCAAGTAAAAGTAATTACTATAAAAGGCGAAGTTTGGAAAACACCAAATGCATCTGCTCCAGAAAATAATGCTATAAACGACTTAAAAAATTAAAAAACAATAAAAATTAAAATCATGAAAAAATTATTCTTAGCCTTATCAGTATTTGCTCTAAGCACAGCTGCTTTTGCACAAAAAAAAGCGGACGATGTTGCAAAATTTACAAGTGACGTAATAGACCAAGGAAAATTGAAGCAAAACGCACCCGAAGAAGCTAAATTTATTATAACAAATATTACAAAAGAGCCATTAATTATTGAGCAAGCAAACCCTACTTGTGGCTGTACAATGGGTGATTACACAAAAACACCAATTCCACCGGGTGGCACAGGTTTTATTAGTGCAAAATTTAATGCAGCTAACCCAGGCCATTTTGAAAAACATTTAACTGTAAAATTTGCTGGTGTTGATGAATTGAAAAGTATTACTATTAAAGGTGATGTTTTAGGTGAAGCTGAATATGTACAATGGAAGGCTACAAACCCTACACCAATTGTAAAGGCTGCAGAAGTTGTACCTACTATTATTGCAACTAAGTCAAAAACTAAAGCTACTAAAATAGCAAAAGCTAAAAAGAAGAAAGATTGTGTTGGCACAAACTGCTAATTTTAAAATATTAATTAAAAAACTTGTACTTTTTGTGCAAGTTTTTTTTTGCTTACATACTAAAGCCCAAACATTTACGTTTTATAACTGTCCAAACATTTGAAAAACACAACCAAATAAAACAATTTTTTAAAGTACACATTAAATCAATCCTTACAAAAGTCGTGTTCCAGATGTAAAGATTTTTGTTTTTATGGATTGTTTGGATATCAAAAACCCCGTCGTTGACGGGGCTTTTTTGTATTAAGATCTTGCTAAGGCTCTAATATATTTTATGCTTCTTTATCCTCTCCAGTAATTTTCCAAAGTAAAGCAGCCGCAACTGCACCAATAATTGGAGCTACAATAAATAACCAAAGTTGATCCAACGATTTGCCGCCAGCGAAAATTGCAGGACCAAAACTACGAGCCGGATTTACAGATGTACCTGTAATTGGAATAGCTACCAAATGAATTAAAACCAATGCAATACCAATAGCTAAGCCAGCCATTGTACTATTACCATGCTTTGATGTAACATTTAAAATTACATACAAAAATAAAAATGTAAATACGGCTTCTGCCACAAATGCTGCGGTAGTGTTATAATTACCTAAATAACCTTCTCCCCAACCATTAGCTCCGTATCCATTGGTATGCCCGTTAGCTAAAACACCTAAAATAGCTGCTCCAATTGTTGCTCCAATAAACTGAGCCACAATATAACCAGCAGCATCTTTACCGCTTATTTTGCCAGCTACTAACATAGCTATTGTAATGGCAGGGTTAATATGGCAGCCAGAAATTCCGCCAATTGTGTAAGCCATAGCAACAACTGCAAAGCCAAACGCTAAGGAAATACCTAATAAACCTAGCCCAGCTGGTCCGCCATCTACATTACCGCCAGAAATTACCGCTGCACCGCAGCCAAATAATACTAAGGCCAATGTGCCAATTAATTCTGCTAAATACTTTTTCATGTTAAATTGTTTTGGTTAAAAAAATGTAGTCTGCTAAATAAACAAAAAGGATGCAAGTAGTGTTAACAAATTTTACACAATTATATTTACACAAAAAACAACATTATGCCTTTACAAATTGGACAAAATGCTCCGCAATTCTCTTTATACAATTCCGAAAAAAATAAAATTTCTTTAGCAGATTATGCTGGCAAAAATGTGTTATTACTTTTTTTTCCGCAAGCCTTTACTGGTGTTTGTACAAAAGAATTATGTGCCATAAGAGATGATATTAGTAACTACAACAATGCTAATGCAGTGGTGCTGGGTATTTCTGTAGATAGTATTTTTACCTTAGAAAAATTTAAAACAGAGCAAGCCTACAACTTTGATTTATTAAGCGATTTTAATAAAGAAGTAAGCACAGCTTACGATTGTATTTACACCGATTGGATTTTAGATATGAAAGGTGTAAGCAAAAGAGCTGCATTTATTATTGCTAAAGATGGAACAATACAATACGCTGAAGTGTTAGAAAGTGCTGGTGATTTACCTAATTTTGTTGCTATTAATGCAAAGCTTAGTGAATTACCTGCTTAAGATAATTTAACAAAATAAACGATTCTAAAAAATGCCATTTAACAAAATTTGGCATTTTTTTCGTTTATAAATTTTATACATGGTTATTTAGAATATTTTACTAACTTTACTTTTGTTGAAAAGATTTGTTTACATATTCATTTTTATTATTGGTTTAACTTTTACTTCTTTTGCTCAAAATAAACAGGCTGAACCGCAGCAAAAATTTTTAAAGTTATATCCAATTCCTGCTAGTACAACTATCACTTTTGATTTTGTACGAGGCTATGATAGATCGTACTCTCTTCAAGTATATAATTTTATGGGTAAAAAGGTTTATGAAGTAAAAACCGTATCCTCAAAAATGATTTTACCCCTTAACGATTTTTTTAGAGGTTTGTATTATTATCACTTATTAGATAAAAACAAACGCTTAGTTGAAATTGGCCGTTTTCAAATTGTAAAATAGTTTTTTACTAATTCACTTTCTATCTTATATCAATTCGATTTTAATTAGTTTAATTAATTCCTACAACACTTGGGCAATCAAAAATTTTAAATAATGTGTATTTTCTTGTCCGTTAATTATTGGGTGATCTGCACTTTGGGCATTAAAAACTACTTGCCTTAATTTACGTTTAGCATCGGTAGCGGCAGCTTGTATAATGTTTAAAAATACATGGGGCTGTACCAAATTAGTGCAGCTACTTGTTACTAAAAAGCCGCCTGGTTTTACTAGTTTTATTCCACGTAAATTAATTTCTTTATACCCGGCAACAGCTTTAT
>JANNWD010000276.1:0-11808 GCA_031408315.1 Bacteroidota bacterium | reverse complement strand
TTGAGCCAAATCCAGAAGTCGGCACGTCGTTCCATTTTTCGCTTCAAATGGCAGATTTTTAGAATTTATCTATTTGCAATTTTATACTTTCAAATTCATTTTGTGAAATATAATTTTCTTCTACTGCAATCAAAAAATGGTCTATCAATTCATATAAGGAACCTCTACTAATTCTACAAAACTGTATATTCTCTTGAAAGTTAAATCTTCCATAACCTTCTGCAATATTGTTTGTAACAGATGTTGAGCACCTTACTATTTGGTCTTTCAACTTGTATTCCTCTACTTTAGGTAAGCTTTCTAAAAAAGACTTGATCAATTTTCTTAAAACTATTGCTTCTTGCCAACATTTTAATTCTTCAAATGATTTTAAACTTTCCATGTCTTTTAGTTGATAGTTATTTGTTAAACGTTTAAAGCATTTTATTGACTTATTTTACGCCTAAAAATGTTTTATTTTTATATAGTAACAAAAAACCAATAACAATTAACAATTAACTAATAACGATTTACAAACTCCAATAACTTACTCACAATAAATATTTGTTGCTCCTCATCTAATTCTGTGTGTATGGGCAAGCTAATTACGCTGCCCGTTAACCAGTCGGTTATTGGTAAAATATAGTTGCCTCCACCAAATGATTCAAACATTTTTTGTTTGTGTGCTGGTACTGGATAATAAATCATATTAGGTACTCCATTATCGGTAAGGTATTGCGATAAATCATCTCTATTTACATCAATCAATTGTAAAGTGTATTGATGAAAAACATGCCTATTGTTGGGGTGTCTAAATGGAGTAATTATATTTTTATGATTAGCAAAAGCATTATCATAAAAATCTGCAGCTTTTCTTCTTGCCACAATATACTCATCTAGGTGTTTTAATTTAATAGTTAAAATAGCAGCTTGTACAGCATCTAATCGGCTATTACAACCAACTACATCATGGTAGTAACGTTTACTTTGCCCATGGCTAGCAATCATTCGTAGTTTATTAGCTAGTTCATCATCATCAGTAAACATTGCACCACCATCGCCAAAGGCACCAAGGTTTTTGCTAGGATAAAAAGATGTACAACCAATATGACCTATACTTCCTGTTTTTTTAGTGCTACCATTTGTAAAGGTGTAATTACAGCCAATGCCTTGTGCATTATCTTCTATCACAAATAAATTATGTTTTGTTGCAATAGCCATAATTTTTTCCATATCTGCGGCATGGCCGTACAAGTGCACCGGTATTATTGCTTTTGTTTTTGGCGTAATCGCTTTTTCAATCGCTTCTGGGTCTATACAAAATGTTTGTTTATCTACTTCTACAAATACTGGTTTAATGTGTAGTAATGCAGCAACTTCTACTGTGGCTATATAAGTAAAGGATGGTGTAATTACTTCATCACCAGGCTGCAAACCCAATGCCATCATGGCTATTTGTAAAGCATCGGTACCATTTGCACAAGGAATACAGTGTTTGCTTTTATGATATTCAGCAAGATTATTTGCAAAATCATTCACCACTTTTCCGCCAATAAACATACTGCTTTCCAAAACACTAATAACGGCTGCATCTACCTCGGTTTTTATTTTTTGATACTGGGTTTTAGTATCAACCATTTGCAATGGTTTCATATCATTTTTTTAATGTTTGCAAAGATACGGTTTAAGGGCTAAAATATAAACACTACATTACGAATTGATTAGCCAAAAAATACTTTGTATTTTAGTGTAAAAATTAACAGTGTGAGTTTATTCTTTTACAATCTTTTTTTAATGGCTTATAGTTTTGGTATTCGTACAGCTTCGCTATGGAATGCTAAAGCAAAAAAATGGGTGCAGGGAAGAAAAAGTACGATGTATGATTTAAGCTGTGCAATGGAAAAAATTCATCACTCAACATTCACTACTAATCACTCACCAATAATTTGGATGCACTGTGCAAGTGTTGGCGAATTTGAACAAGGTAGACCGATACTTGAAAAACTAAAAAGCGAAAATGCGAATGTAAAAATTATCCTTACTTTTTTTTCGCCAAGTGGTTACCAAGCTTGTAAAAATTACAAAGGTGTAAATGCTATTTTTTATTTACCGATGGATAGTAAAAAAAATGCTCAACAATTTTTAGAAGCTTTAAAACCTACAGTTGTGCTTTGGGTAAAATATGAGTATTGGTTTTATTATTTGCAAGAGTTAAAGCGTAGAAATATTCCCACCATTTTAGTGTCTGGAATTTTTAGAGATAATCAACCTTTTTTTAAATGGTACGGAAACCTTTGGAAGCAAATGTTGCACTGTTTCACATTTTTATTTGTACAAAATGAAGAATCAAAACAATTATTATCGACTATAAATGTAAACGAAAATGTGGTAATAAGCGGCGATACAAGATTTGATAGAGTATGTACCATTGCCCATAATTTTATAGCCTTACCCTTAATAGAAAAATTTTGTGGCGATAGTAAGGTTTTTGTTGCTGGCAGCACTTGGGAAGAGGATGAAGAAGAGTTAATTCATTATGTAAAAACACATCCTCAAATAAAATTTATTATTGCACCACATGAGGTTGATGAAGAAAATATTAAAGATGTGCAAAAAGAGTTTCCTAATTCAATTTTATACTCACAACTTTCAACTTTCAATTATCAACTTTCAACTATTTATTGCCTTATAATTGATAATATTGGAATGCTTAGCCGTTTATATTACTACGCCGATGTAACCTATGTTGGCGGAGGGTTTGGTAGCGATGGTGTACACAATGTGTTAGAAGCAGCAGTGTATGGTAAGCCTGTTTTATTTGGACCTGTTTATCAAAAATATATAGAAGCGGTTGACTTAATTGAATGTGGTGCAGCAATAGCCATTTCCGATGCATTACATCTAGAAAAATGCTTAGATAACTTATTTTTTAATACCGATGAAGCAGAAAAAATGGGATATGCAGCTCAAAAATATGTACAAGAAAATAAAGGAGCTACAGATAAAATTATAAACTACATTTACGAAAACCGTCTTTTAATTAATTGATCAAACTGCATCACTACTTCCGATTTTTCTTTCCAACCAATTTTTGTTTTTAATTCTCGTTGTATCCAATATTCTGCCTCCGGTAAAATGCTAAAACTGTTGATGGTTTTAATGCTACGTTCGTACATAGCTTCATCTCCTCTAAACAATTCGTTAATAAATAAAAATCGGTCGTTTATGCCAATGGCTTTTTTTAAGTCTCGTATGTAGGCTTCGGTCAAAGTATCACCTAAATCTATTTTTGTTTGTTTTAATTTATCGTTTATTGATGGGGTGATAGTTGCAATATGTTCGTTTATTTCTCTTTTAATTTCTACAAAATTATTTTGTGTTGTGGAAGTATCTTCCTCAAAAACAATTTGTGGTTTATTTACTGCACTTATTTGTTGTAAAGTTTCGGCGTTGCGTTTTATTTCTTCTAATTCGGCTTCTATTTCTGCCTCATCTATTTGTAAAATTTCAACTGTTTTCTCTGGCTCTGGTGTAATTGTTGGTTTTTCTCTTTTTAAAGGTAATTCGTTGTTATTGGTTAAAATACTCACACTAATATTTCCAAAACTATTGCTATTATTGGTGTTTTGTAAATGCTGTAACTCTGCCTGTAACATTTGTGTAGGCAACAAAAGTTGCTCCGCCGAAGCACCTTCGGCAAACAAATCGTTTAGTTTTTTTAGGAGTGTCTCCACTCTTTCCATGATAAAGTATATTTTTGATGCTCCAAACTAGGGCAACGTAAAATTCTTGTGTAAGTTACAAACTCAATTTAAAATAATAATATAAATGTTTATAGAACCTAATTTAAAAGGCGAAAGAAGAGGATGGATTGAAGTTATTTGTGGCAGTATGTTTAGTGGTAAAACCGAGGAATTAATTCGTAGATTAAAAAGAGTAAAAATTGCCAACTTAAAAGTAGAAATTTTTAAACCTAGTATTGACGTACGTTACGACGAAACAAAAATAGTAAGCCACGATACAAATGCCATTGTATCTACGCCAGTAGACAGCTCTCAATCTATTTTATTATTAACAGAAGGTGTAGATGTAGTGGGCATTGATGAAGCTCAATTTTTTGATGCCGAAATTGGTTATGTGTGTGAGCAGCTTGCTATGAAAGGGATAAGAGTAATTGTAGCAGGATTAGATATGGATTATTTGGGGAATCCGTTTGGTCAAATGCCAGCGTTATTAGCTAAAGCAGATTATATTACTAAACTGCATGCAATATGTATGCAATGTGGTAATATTGCTAATATCAGTTATCGTAAAAAAGCAGAAGGGCCACAAGTTTTATTAGGCGAAAAAGATATTTATGAACCTCGGTGTAGGCATTGTGCCAATACAAATAATTGATTTTCAGCCATAAAGTAAGGAGGGATAAAAATATTGAATATTCAATATTTAATATTCAATAATATCCTTACCTTTGCAGCCCAAAATAGTTCTTTTTAACCGCCATTAGCACTGGCTAAAGCGGAAAATTAAGTAGTATTTAATTGGAAGTTTCCTTACAACTAGGGAACGTTATCACCAAAAAAAGTAAAAAATGGCTAAAGAAATCACTGGCTATGTAAAACTCCAATGTAAAGGAGGACAAGCCAATCCAGCTCCACCAATTGGGCCTGCCTTAGGTTCTAAAGGTATCAACATCATGGAGTTTTGTAAGCAGTTTAATGCAAGAACACAAGACAAACAAGGCAAAGTAGTACCGGTTTTAATTACCGTTTATGCCGACAAATCATTCGATTTTATTTTAAAAACAGCACCAGCTCCAGTACAATTATTAGAAGCAGCTAAACTAACTAGTGGAAGTAAAGAACCAAACCGTAATAAGGTAGGTAAAGTTACTTGGGCACAGGTAGAGGAAATCGCTAAAGATAAAATGGCTGATTTAAATGCCTTTTCATTAAACAGTGCAATGAGCATGGTTGCAGGTACAGCCCGTAGTATGGGTTTAACTGTTGACGGTAAAGCTCCTTGGGAAAATTAATTATCAACCTTAAATTATAACAACAATGATTACTAAAAAAAGAAAAGTTGCCAATACTAAGGTTGATGCTAATAAAGCGTATTCTCTTAAGGAAGCAAGTAACTTAGTAAAAGAAATTAACTGTACAAAATTTGATAGCTCTGTAGATTTACACATTAAGTTGGGAGTAGATCCTAAAAAAGCAGACCAAGCCATTAGAGGTACAGTATCATTACCACACGGTACTGGTAAAACAAAAAAAGTGTTAGTATTATGTACGCCAGATAAAGAAGCGGAAGCTAAAGAAGCAGGTGCCGATTTTGCAGGTTTAGATGAATTTATAACAAAAATTGAAGGTGGTTGGACAGATATTGATGTAATCGTTGCCACCCCATCTGTAATGCCTAAAATGGGTAAACTAGGTAAAATATTAGGTCCTCGTAACTTAATGCCAAACCCAAAAACAGGTACAGTTACAAACGATGTAGCCGGTGCTGTTAAAGATTTAAAAGGCGGTAAAATTGCTTTTAAGGTAGATAAAGTGGGTATTATCCATGCCTCTATCGGTAGAGTAAGTTTTACACCAGAAAAAATTGCAGAAAATGGTCAAGAGTTAATTAATGCAATTGTTAAGTTAAAGCCTTCCACATCTAAAGGTACTTATTTACGTGGCTTATATATGGCTAGTACAATGAGTCCTGGTATTGCAATCGACACAAAATCTGTTCAAAACTAATTAATTGCTTTGGGTTTAAACCCAAAGCAATTGATACAAAATATTTGTTATGACTAAACAAGAGAAACAAGAAGTGATAGAATTGCTAAAAGGCAAGTTCTCTCAATACAATAATTTCTATATTACCGATACCGAAAGTTTATCAGTAGCTCAAGTTACTAAACTTCGTAAAGTATGCTTTGATAAGCAAGTAGAAATGAAAGTAGCTAAAAATACTTTAATTAAAAAAGCGTTAGAAAGCATTGATAGCGAAAAATATGCAGGTGTATATGATAGCTTGCATAAAGTAACCGCTTTATTATTTAGCGAAAATCCTAAAGAACCAGCTTTAATATTAGCAGGATTTAGAAAAGAAAGTAAAGGCGAAAAGCCAGAGCTTAAGGCAGCATTCATTAATGGTGATGTTTTTGTAGGAGATAATCAATTGAAAAATCTTACACAAATTAAAACTAAAAATGAGCTTATTGGCGAAGTTATTGGATTGTTACAAGCTCCAATACAACGAGTATTAGGTGCATTGCAAAATAAAGATGCAGCAAATGCAGAAGCCGAAGTTGCAGAAACACCAGCAGTGGAAGTAGCCCCGGTAGCAGAAACTCCTGCGGCAATTGAAGCTACAGCACCAGTTGCTGAAACTCCAGCGGCAGAAGCAACAGAAGTTGAAAAGCCAGGGGCAGAATAAATAAGATTAATTGGTTTATCTTTTTGTACTGATAACCAATTAAAGAAAAGTAGTAATTTTTTTTAATAACATATCCGCCGGAGTCAAAAACAATGAAGGCGGAAAAAATTTAAACATCATGGCAGACGTAAAAGTATTAGCAGAAAGCCTAGTAGGCTTAACAGTAAAAGAAGTACAAGAGTTAGCAGAATTTTTAAAATCGGAGTACGGTATTGAACCAGCTGCTGCTGCAGTTGTAGTAAGTGCTGGCGGTGGCGATGCTGCTGCGGTAGAAGAAAAAACATCGTTCAACGTTATATTGAAATCGGCAGGGGCTAACAAATTAGCGATTGTAAAAATCGTTAAAGAATTAACTGGGTTAGGTTTAAAAGAGGCTAAAGATTTAGTAGATGGTGCTCCAAAACCAGTTAAAGAAGGTGTTGATAAAGCAACTGCAGAAGAAATTAAAACAAAATTAACTGAAGCTGGTGCTGAAGTTGAAATTGCTTAATTAAACGTAGTTTTTAACATAGCTTTAAAAGCCAATTTGCGAAAGCAGGTTGGCTTTTTTATTACCGCTCATGTATTTACTTTTTCTTTCTTACTAGTAAAATAAAAAATTGCAATACATTTATATACCAAAAAATTTAACTGTAATGAAATTAATAGTATCATTTTTCTCAATAGCACTATAGTTGCTTGTAGGGGCATGTAATAATTCTAATAAAGAATCTTCTGCAAATATTCGTTCATCTTTCTTTGATGTAAAGGGTATGGATAGTAGCATTAAACCTCAAGACGACTTTTTTAGTTATGCAAATGGCACTTGGATGAAGAATACAAAAATACCAGACGACCAAAGTGGCTGGGGAAGTTTTTATACGCTATACGAAGATAATTTAAAGAACCTAAAAGGCTTATTAGAAGATGCTGGTAAGCAATCGAACACTGCTGGTTCTATGGAGCAAAAACTAGCCGATTATTATACTAGCGGTATGGATACTGTTGCTATTGAAAAATTAGGAGCTACTCCGTTAAAAGCAATGTTGATTAAAATAGATGCAATTAAAGATTACAAAGAATTGATGCAATATGTTGCCGATGCTAATGCTATAGGGGTTAGTGATGGCATATTATCATTGTACGTAGGGGCGGATGAAAAAAACAGTACTACTAACATAATTAATTTTTACCAATCAGGCTTAACCCTGCCCGAAAAAGATTATTATACCAAACAAGATAGTGCAACAAAAGCCGCAAGAACTGCACTTGTAAAATATGCTGCAACTATGTTTGCACTTACTGGTAACGATGCTGCTACTGCTGATAAAAATGCCACAGCAGTTTTAAGTTTGGAAACTGAATTAGCAAAGCATAATAAGACGCCAATTGAATTAAGAGACCCTCAAAAAAATTACAATAAAACAAGCGTAGCTGATTTAGATAAGCTTTGCCCTAACATAAATTTCCCTCAACTATTTACAAAAATGAATGTAAAAGTAGATAGTGTAAATGTAGGGCAGCCTGGTTATTATGCAGCAGTAAGCAAACTATTAGCTACTATACCTATTGATGTATTAAAAGCTAAAGTAAAATTTGCTTACATTACAAGCCATGCTTCACTTTTAAACAAAGCATTTACAGATGCTGATTTTAAGTTTAGTAAAACCTTTAGTGGACAAAATGAAGACAGTAAGCGTTGGAAAAAAATGGTAAATAGGGTAGATGGGGGATTAGGAGAATTACTAGGACAACTTTATGTAAAAAAACATTTTACAGAAACAGCAAAAAAAGAATGGACGAATTAGTAAATAACTTACAAAAGGCTTTTGAATTACGTATAAATAAATTAGATTGGATGAGTGACTCTACAAAGAAAAGAGCCATTGTTAAATTAAACACTTTTATTAAAAAAATTGGATATCCAAGCAAATGGAAAAATTATGATAATGTTACAATCAGCAAAACCGATTTTTTTGCCAATGCACTAAGTGTTAAAAAGCATAATCTAAAAGAAAGCTTAGATAAGGTAGGAAACTCTGTAGATAAAACAGAATGGGGCATGTCTCCACCAACAGTAAATGCCTACTATAATCCTAGGTTTAACGAAATTGTTTTTCCTGCTGGTATTTTGCAATTTCCGTTTTTTGATGTTAATGCTGATGATGCAATTAACTATGGCGGAATAGGCATGGTAATTGGGCATGAAATGACACATGGTTTCGACGACCAAGGCAACCAATATGATGAAAAAGGGAATATGGTAAATTGGTGGGGTAAGCAAGATGCAGAAAAGTTTAAAGCAAAAACTGGAGTAGTAGTAAACCAATATAATACCTTTACTGTGCTTGATGGCGTTCATGTAAAAGGAGAACTTACCCTTGGCGAAAACCTAGCCGATATTGGCGGCTTAGCTATAGCTTACGATGCATTTAAAATGACTAAACAAGGAAAGGATACTACTAAAATTGATGGCTTTACTCCTGACCAACGTTTCTTTTTAGGTTATGCACAAGTATGGCGTTTAAAAGATAAAGAAGAAAGTATGAGGATGAGAATAAATGTGGATCCACACTCACCAGAAATACATAGAGTTAATGGGCCTGCATCTAATTTCGACCCTTTTTACGCAACGTTTGGCGTTAAAGAAGGTGATAAAATGTATAGAAAGGAGGATGATAGGGCTAAGATTTGGTAAAGTTTAATCAATAAATTTAACATAAGTAAAGCCAATTTGCAAAAGCAAATTGGCTTTTTTTCTTAAACAAAATTTTACACTACTCTTTTATGTACATAAAGGAATTGGTTATTTTAACGGAGTATAATTATTTTTCCTTAAAACAAAATCAATTTTAAATAAGGTAATAACTAATATGCATTTCAATTAATAATATACCCGTTTTGCTAATTAACTGCTACAGTATAGTAATTTATCAATACTTTTATAGCTACTACTTTTAGTTAAAAAATTACACAAATGGCTACCAGGATATTTTTTTTATTAAATGTTATCTCTTTGCAATGTTTTGCCCAAAATGAAACGGCTTTTCCAAAGTTTCAATTTAAGCCTTTTGAAAAAAATGACCAATTGCCTTATCCTAGTGTATTTTCAATTATAGAGGATAATGATGGGGTATTATGGTTTGGCACAGCTGATGGTCTAGCAAGAAATGATGGTTATCGCTTAAAATCTTTTTTTAAAAACCCCAAAAATAAAGAAGAGTTAACAGATAATACCTTAACTGGACTTATAAATTTTAACCACAAAATATATACAAGCGGCAATGAAGGTACTAGCTATTATAATGACAAATTTAGAAAATTTGAACAATTAGATACTGCTTTGCAAACCAATATAAATAAAGAATTTAGAGTTTGTTTTTTAAACCAAGGTAAAAGACTATTAGGATTTGGAGTAAAAGATAATTATAGTATTGATGAAAATAATAAAATAACAAACTTACCCGTTACTTACAACAATGAAGCACTTAAAAGTAAACTAAGTGTAGTTAGACAAATACTTTCTGCTACGCAAGATGGTAATAACAGTATATGGAGTAATTCATTATTTAACATATTGCAAGTGAACCCAATAACTTTAGCTGTAGAGCAAGTTATTACTCACAAAGAATTAGGTGTTCAAGAAATAAACTCAGTATTAGCAATTAGTAACAACTTATGGATATGTTGTAATGATAATATATTTTGTTACAATACTATTTCAAAAAAAAAAACCACTATTAAGTCAAGTTTAGTTTGGCATAAGAAAATAATAAAATACAGATATAATAATGAAGATTTGCTTTTTGCGTTTGGAGAAAAAGGGTATACAATTATAAATCCCAATTCCTATGCCATTACCGATGTGGTATTTAAAGCAGTAATTAATGCAGCCTACATTGACAAATTAGGAACTATATGGTTAGGTACTGATAAAGGAATATTTTTTAGCGAAGCAAATAATATGTTAATTCACTCTACTACATTAAATGAAGAACTACTAAAAACTACAAAAAATAAAAAAGAGGCAGCCATAAACTATTTTGTAAGCACAAAGAAACATTACTATCAAATACTAAAAACTGGCGATGCTGCTGCACAGTTTGATAAAAATTGGAAATTACTCAAAACATACAAAAGCAATTATACCGATACTACTCGTGTTGCAATGGGAGGTGTAAATGGTATTTATGAACAAGATAATTATTACTGGGTAACAACATGGTACAAAGGTTTAGCCAAGTGCACCAAAGATTTTAAAGTAGTAAAATGGTTTTCAAATCAAGCAAGTAATGGGAGTACCAAATTAATAGATACAAGAAGCTTTTCGCCAATGGGGAATAATAATTTTTTTGTACACGGATATTCTACATTGGCAATATTTAATATAAAAGAAGAAACCTATAAAAAAGTATTTTACAATAGCACTGCAGCTTCAAACATATTGCCGGCTGGATTAATACCTAGTGCTGTTGTTTTTGGGAACATTTGTTATTTTGGTACAGAACGTATTGGCTTTTACCAACTCAACCTCATTACTGGTATTGTAAAAAATGTGCCTTTGCAGTACAATAATTTACAAATTACAAAAATAATACAAGAAGATAGCATATTATGGATAAGTACCAATAATGGCTTGGTAAAATATAATATTCAAACACAGAAAAGCACTACTTTTTTAAGAGAGAATGGTTTGAGTAGAGATAAGATATATAAAATGGTTTTATCTAAAAATAATAACACTCTTTGGATGTGTAGTTATGGGGGGGTAATGGCTTTTAATACCAAAACTTATAAAGTAAATAACTATACTACTAAGGACGGATTGACTGATGTATTACAGGCAGTTTGTATTGATGATAGTGGCAATGCGATAATCAGTAATGGCATTTATTTATCTACGTTTAACCCCAAAATATTAGATGCAAGTACACAACAAAAAAAAACAGTAATTACAGAGCTGTTAGTGAATAATGAAAATATAGATTGGTTATATGATGACTCCACTAAATATATTAAACTATCTTATCAAAAAAATAATATAGCTTTTCATTTTACTATAGCTAATACAAATACTAATGAGGAATATTATTACAAATTAAATAATAAATGGTACTCTTCGTCTACTGGCTTTATTCAATTCAATAATTTAGCACCTGGCACCTATAAAATTTATGTAGCCAACAAAGCCCAAGATGCTAAAATAAATGATTTTATTACTATTATAATCAATCTGCCATTCTATAATACTTGGTGGTTTTATATATTATGTGTGTTTAGTATTGGAGGTATTTTATATACATTTTTTAAAGTACGTACTGCAAATATTCGCAAACAAACTTTGTTGCAAAAAACCTACGAGCAAAAACTAGTAGAAAGCGAAATGCAAACCTTACGTAGCCAAATGAATCCACATTT
>JANNWD010000275.1:0-2135 GCA_031408315.1 Bacteroidota bacterium | reverse complement strand
AGTACAAAGTCTGGCTCAAAAGCTTTGCCATCGCTAAAACGGTACAATTGAAAAGATTTTTCGTTACGAAGTAAATAAACATCTTCATAATGTTTCTTCAATTTAGTAATTGCGCCTTTAATAAAAATAACCAATTTTTTTTCTTCGGATGTTCCATAATTTTCTTGGTAAGCATACCATTGCTCCTGACTTAAATCTAAATAATGTTTTTCTATTTTTGGTCGACTCATTGGATAGCCCGTTTCTGCATCGCCATCTGTTGCTAATGAGAAATTCATTTCTCTATCTGTAAAAATTTTATTTATTGAGTTAGGTGTAAAAACCTTAGAACCTTCAAATTTTATCTTACCTCTTTCAATATCGGGTTGTATTGTTTGCAAAATGTGCAAAGCACAATCTAGTTTTTCATCTTGAGTAAGTTCTTTTACTTCAGTAGTTCTTCCACTAATTTCAACATACTGAGAGCCTAAATAACTATTTGACGTTATAAATTCATCTGTTGAAATAATGTTTGGATAAAATTTTGTAATGTTTTCAAAGGTATAAAAAGGTAATTTTTGCATTGCCTTTCTTATTACAGCACTACCCAAACTATTAACGTTTACTAAATAGGGTGCTTCGGCTTCTCTAACCAAATTAACTTCCTCATTTTTTAATAAAACGGCTTCGGAGCTTGTACCTGTTTTTACTTTGTAATAATGCGTTTTGTTTTGTAAGTACTCAGGAAACTCTATTACCTCTTCGTTCCTGTATTTATTTTGTTGGTTTAAGTAAATAATTCCGTTTTTGTAAAACGATGTTTCTTTAAAATCTGCTTTTAAAAAATGCTGCCTTTTTGTAGTAGTAATGGGTTTAATACCAATTTTATCCAACGCCTTATTTAACTCATCAATGTATCGGCTATTGGTTTCGCGATGGTAAAATAATTCTTCACAAATACGTAATGGATTATTTAAATCCTCATCATATTTCCGTTGGTATTTTGGTTGAGTATCATTTAATTGAAAAGGGCAATATCTTGCACCTCTGCCAATTAACTGTGCTTCACTCATTGTAGTTTTACCGGGTACTCCATTTTTTGCATCTCTTGTATTGTATAGTCTTACAATGTCAAACAAGTTTAAAACATCCCAACCCTCATTGAGTGCATCTACTGCAAATACTGCTCTTATGGCATTATTTGGTTCTTCTAGAGTATTTATTATAATTTGGGTATCTCCTTTGTCGGTTGTACTATCTACACTTATGGTTTTATCTTGGGCAAACGCATCTTTTAGTTGAATAATTAAATTTTCAATTGTTGTGCCGTTGGTTTTAAAAAAATCAAAAGCAGTTTTTATAATGCCTTTGTCGGGTGCATTGTCTCTTATTTTTTCAATATCTGCAATTTTTAAAGTTGCTATTTTATGTAAAAATTCTGCTTTAAATTCCGATGATACTATTTTGTTTTCATCTCTTGTTTTAGGAATATTAACACAATTGCTTTTAAATAGTACAACGGGTTTTATCAAAATATTATTTTGAGCAAATACTAATAAGCGATATTGACTTAATATAACTGCCTGCAAGGCTCTTTCTACTCGGTTAAGACTAGCTTGTAATACATTTACTTCTTTGCTATATTTTGCTAAATAAAATTTCTTTAAACTATAATCGTACAATAATTTATCATCATATTTCTGTGCAATAGCTTCCTGATGCAACTCGGCGGTGGCTGTAAATTCTAACAATAAATTTTCTTTATTGCTTCTAAAAATCCGCATTGCAGTGCCTTCCCAACTATCGTATTCTTCAAACTCTTTTATTTTTAATTGCTTCTTACTATTTGCTAAAGTATCCACATTCATGTGGTGTGCTTCGTCGCTAAGCAATACTACTTTTCTATCTTCAAAATCTTCGTAGGTTAAAGCATTTTCTTTGGGGTTGTTAAGCCTGCTATGTAACCCTTGTATTGTTGTAAAATGTATATTTATGCAGTCTTCATCGGCATTGGCAAAGTTTTCTACTTGTTTTAATATAATGGGTTTATCATCAAATTGAATTTGATTATTAAACAAATATTTGCTTGATGCTGAATTGAGAAAATTGTCTTTTGTTTTTTCAATAATATTGGTACTATCTACAAAGAAAATAAA
>JANNWD010000274.1:0-8733 GCA_031408315.1 Bacteroidota bacterium | reverse complement strand
GAGAAAAGAATGAAAAAATTAGGTTTAGCTATTCAAAATGTAAAAGCCATTTTTGTATCGCATGAGCATGGCGACCATATAAAAGGTGTTAGTGTTTTAGCTAATAAATACTCCATACCTGTTTATATTAGTACGCTTACTGCACAAAATGGACCGAGGTTAATAAGCCATTTAAGCAAAGGGTTTGTGGCTGATGAACAAATAACAATTGATGAGTTAACAGTAACGCCTTTTAGTAAAAAACATGATACTATTGATCCATATAGTTTTATAATTGAACAAAATAATATTACTGTAGGAGTGTTTACCGATATTGGTATTTGTTGTGATAATGTAGTCCGGTATTTTCAAAAATGTAACGCTATTTTTTTGGAAAGTAATTACGATGAAGCTATGTTACATAATGGCCGATACCCAGAAGTTTTAAAAAATAGAATACGAGGTGGACATGGACATTTATCTAATAAGCAAGCGGTTGAATTATTTGTAGAACATAGAACTGAAAAGCTATCCCATATTTTTTTATCTCATTTATCCAAAGAAAATAATATACCAGAGTTGGCTTTAGATTTATTTAATCAACACACAACGCATACATTTATTACTATTGCAAGTAGGTATGAAGCTACAGATGTTTATTGCATTACTAATTTAACATCCCCATCTATCAAAAAAATAAAAACAGAACAGCTGCAATTATTTTAGTCTACTTATTTATCTCTTTTCATTCTACTAAACGGATAACCCCCACAACCCTTTCGTGGATTTGATTTATCGGCTTTGGCTTTTTTTTCTGCCTCCTTAATCGTTTTAGCATTGTAAGTTGTATAGCAAAAACCCCAATTATAAGGTTGCATATTGGTAAAATACATATAGTCTATTTTAGTGTACGTAGTTGTATCGCCTTTGTTAGCTAGTGTATTTTTTGCAATAAAATATTGTTCTTTTTCATTCCATTTTATTAATCGATATCGCATGGTAGGATGTTGCAAAAAAATAGTATCATTTACAGTGTAAGCAATAGCATAATCGTCGGTAAAATTACCTTTAAGTAAAGTATCAATTGCAAATGTATTTTTTGTGGTTTTATAAGATGATGTTTTACAAGAACACAATAGCAATGCACAAAAAATAACAGCAAAAAAATACTTACACATATTTAAAGATAGATAAAAGAAAATATTTTACCTACCAACCCTAAACTAATGACTTTAAAATTGTGGGAATATTTCAATGAATGGGGAATATTTTGTACACTAAATGTCAATTTAAATTTTCTACAAAAAGTAAAAATAGAAAATAAATTGGCTAACTACTTCATTAGCAAAATGATACAATTTTATTAGCCTCCTCTTTTTTCTTGGCGGCTTGTTTGCAAATAAACATTTATTAATAAACTTTAAAAATGTAATTATGAAATGTAAACATTTAATAATAGCAATACTGGTGTTGTTATCAAGCAATAGTTATGCTCAACAAAATAATACCTTATTAATACCATTTAGGCAAGGCAACTTATGGGGCTATGCTTATGCAGATAAAACAATTGCTATAAAGCCAATGTATAACGATGCAAAATGGTTTAGCAATGGATATGCAGCAGTAAAAAAAGGTAACAGATACGGCTACATTAATAAAGATGGTAAAGTTGTAATTCCTTTTAAATTTTACGATGCTAAGCCTTTTGTAAAAGGTTATTATGATACCGATGGTAAACACACTGCAGATAATAAAACAGTACAAAATTTAGACTCGGTTTTATTTGCTGGTGCAGTAGTAAGAAACAATGGTTACGAAAAATGTATAGATATTAAAGGTAGAATAATGAGCAGATGCCCTGCCATTAGTGAAAATGTTGTTGGTAACAGAAAACCAATAATAAGTGTAACTACAGAAAAAATTTATACGCTTCAAAGTAATATAAATGTGTACGATAAAATTATAGATGACTATACTGTAAGTGGAGACGCTAACACCTACTACATTGCTATAAAAAATAATAAATACGGGGTAATTAATAATACGTTTACTACTTTAATACCATTTGAGTATGATGATATTAAAAAAGTAATTTTAGATGAAGCCATTTATTTGCAAGTTAAAAAAAGTGATATGTATGGTTTATTAAATACAAATGGCAGTATTAATGTACCAGTACAAAACAATTCGTTATCGTATGTAATGCCTAATAACGAAAAATCAATTTACATAATTGAAACACAGAATAATGTTGCTATGTTAAGAGACATTAACCAAAAAGATGTTTTTGATACAAAATTTAAAGAAATAATTTATGATGAAAATGGAGGATTTGTTTTAACCACAAACGAAAATGCAAAAGGATATTATTTTGTAAACAACAATAAAATGGTTAATGCAAATTATGTAGAAATAAAGTCTGTTAGAAACGGAAATTATTTATGGGTAAAAACAAGAAACGGTAAAGCAGGATATGTAAGTGCCGATGGTATAGAATATTTTGAAGATTAATAAGAGCAATATAGGTTTTAGTTTAGGTAAGCTGCCATACAATTATTTGTAGGCAGCTTTTTTTATTAGTATTTTAAAGCAATATTATTAGCCACCTAAATGTGTAATATAAGTGCCCTCTCTGTGGAGTAAAACAATAATTCATCACACCATATTTATTATTCCTCAATCGAATTACCCTGCTTATCTGTAAGCCTATCGTAAGTGATGTATTCGTAACATACTTTATTGTCATTCTTTTTTTTAATTTCTACTTGTTTTGGTGTTGTAATATCAATCTCAAACGTTTTAGGAAGTTTTCCTTTACCTCTAAAATCTGGGGCTCCTCCCCTTGTTCTCTTTTGTTCTTCGTTGGGAATATGTTCTATTAATTTACTTAACTCAGCATCTTGTTCAACAACAAGTGCTGCAAGCCGTTCAAGTGCCTGTCCATAGCCCATATAAAAAGCTTTACCATAATCATTGAGTTCTTTTTCATCTAAAATTACTTTTCCTCCTACTTTTTGAGCCCTACTAAGGTCTTTCGATAACAATTCATTTTCTTTATCTACAATTTGTTTTAATCTAGCTAAAACATTTTCCTTTATTAGTTGTTGCTTTTCCGTTAGAGGGCTTTTTTTTGCACATGCTTCTTCTTGTGTCATGCAAGAGTCGCCATAAGCAATTAAACCCTGATTGCAATTACATTGTTTAGATTCAAAACTACCCTCATAAGGCACCCAAGAATTTGGTGGGCAAATAATATGCCCTAGCACATGCCCTCCCTGACTTGCTTCCTGCTGCCCATTTTTGTGGGTTACAAACACTACCCATCCATTATCTAAAACCTCAACTGTACCAGATTTAAGTTTAAAACCAGAGGGCATATGTTTAGTTATATAATGTTCAATTGCACCATCAGGCGTAGGAAAGGTATCTATCTTACCCCCGTTTTCGCCATCGGTACATTGAAAAAAAATTTTGCCTTTTACTGTAACGTTTTGGCTGTACGAAAAGGTTGAAAAACCTATAAAAAAAAGTATGAAGAGGATATTAAAATACGATTGTGATAATTTAGGATGCATAAAATAAAGTTTAAGTTTAATAAATATGTACTTTTTTTGAAATACAAATTACTAAGCTTGCTTATTTTTTCATATACCACAAAGCGGTAACTCCATTCTTTGTTTTTAGAATGAGTTTAAATAAATAGTTAATCAAATAACTTACAATACCTATAATTTTGCAAAAAAAATTATATGAAAAAATTACTACTAATTACTTGTATTGCGTTTTTAACCAGTACATCATTTAGCCAAACTATTACAGATACTGCAGTATTTATAGCACAAAGCGGCCCTAAAGATTATGTGATGGTTGATGGAAAAACTATAAACGACAGCTTTGGTGCTACGTTTACTCCAACATTTGTTAATCAAAAAATTATACTTGAAGATAATTTAAACAAATCTTTTATGTTACTTTCTTTACCTACTAACTTAATTCATACGCCAGCATTTGGTGAATACAAAGTTATGAGTGGAAAAAAATTAGCCGTAAAAAGAAACTCTCAAATAGCTAAAGTAGATTTAAAACCAAACTTTATAACAATAGATGATGGGGGCATTATTAATGTTTTTGAATACAATGGATTACACTGGTTTTTTGCAGATAATATTTCAATTATAGATACTGATACTCAAACGCCACATAAGCTTAGTTTTAAAATTGGTATTTTTATTGAGAAGAAATAAAATCTCTTTTCCTAAAATAGATTTATACAAAAAAATAATTATAGTTACTTATAAGTAGTTAAATAGTATACCACTTTGGTGAAGCTTCATTATAACTCTTAAGTTAAATACTGACGCTTCTTAATAGTTTCACAAAACTTATAAGGTAAAGTACATAAGTAATTGCTATTTCAACCTATCCTTAAAATCCAAATCATTTTTTACCAACGTATCCTTTGCAATCTCATACCCAGCATCGGCATGTCTAATAACACCCATACCGGGGTCGTTACATAACACACGGCTAAGCCTAGCCGCTGCATCGGCAGTACCATCGGCAACAATTACCATACCGCTGTGTATGCTGTAACCCATGCCAACACCGCCGCCATGGTGTAAACTTACCCAACTGGCACCGCCTGCTGTGTTTACCAGGGCATTTAATATTGGCCAATCGGCAACAGCATCGCTACCATCTAACATAGCTTCCGTTTCTCTGTTTGGAGATGCTACACTTCCAGTGTCTAAATGATCTCTACCAATCACAATGGGTGCTTTTACTTTGCCTGTTCGTACTAGTTCGTTAAAAGCCAATCCTGCTTTTTCTCTATCGCCCTGCCCTATCCAACAAATACGGGCTGGCAAACCTTGAAAAGTAATTTTTTCTTGTGCCATTTTTATCCAACGTATCATGCCTGTATTTTCTGGAAAAAGGTTCATTATTAATTCATCTGTTACGGCAATATCGTTAGTATCGCCGCTAAGTGCTGCCCAACGAAATGGACCTTTACCTTCGCAAAATAAGGGGCGTATGTATGCTGGTACAAAACCAGGGAAATCAAAACATCTACCTTTAGTAAAATTATGATTTATGAGTGATGAATTATGAGTTGTTTCCTTAGGTTTCATTCCTAATTCTTCATTCTTAATTCTTAATTCAAATTCTTTTGCTCTTGCCCGTAAGTTGTTTCCATAATCAAACGTTATTGCACCTTTATCCATCAATTGTAACATTAATTGCACATGCAAATACATACTGGCATAGCTTAATTCTAAATATTTTTCTTTATCCGTTTCTCTTAATTTGTTAGCATCTTCATTACTTAAATTATGAGGGATGTACCCAATTAAAGGGTCATGTGCACTTGTTTGATCAGTCAGTGTATCGGGAATAATATTTTTTTCGAGTAAACGTTGTAGCAAGTTAATAGCATTGCATAAAACACCAATGCTTACAGCTTTTCCTTCAGCTTTGTATTTTAATGCGGCATCAATTGCAGCATCTATATCAATGTACTTTTCGTCTAAATATTTTGTTTCAATACGTTTATCTATCCGCCATTCTTCTACCTCTGCAACTAAGGCTACACCTTGATTCATTGTTATTGCTAAGGGCTGTGCACCACCCATGCCGCCGAGGCCTGCGGTTACGTTTAGGGTTCCTTTTAATGTTCCACCAGAGATGCTTCGTTCCTCAGCATGACAGGGAAAGTGTTTATCCGCTATAGCTCCATACGTTTCATAAGTACCTTGTACTATTCCTTGGCTGCCAATATAAATCCAACTACCTGCCGTCATTTGGCCATACATCATTAAGCCTTTTTTTTCTAGTTCATCAAAATGTTGCCAGTTTGCCCAGTTGGGTACAAGCTGACTGTTACTCAATAAAACCCTCGGCGAATCTTTATGTGTTTTTAAAATACCAACGGGTTTACCGCTTTGTATTAAAAGGGTTTCATCTTCTTCCAATATTTTTAAAGAAGCAATAATATTATCTAAGGCTTCAAAATTACGGGCTGCTTTGCCCCTGCCGCCATACACAATTAATTCTTCTGGTCGTTCGGCTACTTCAGGGTCAAGGTTGTTTAGTAACATTCTTAAAGCTGCTTCTTGCACCCAACCTTTGCAGTTAAGGGTTGTGCCTGTTGGAGTTTTATATTTTATATAATCGTATGCCATAAAAAATTATGAGTGATGAATTATGAATGATGAGTTATAAAATCAACTTAGCATTATAACTTATAGTTTATAATTGTTTAAAAAATTTACTGCTTTCATCATATCAACATGCAAAATTCTATCTTGTTCATTAAAGCTTACTTCTTTTCTAAAAGCTGCAACTATTTCTTCAATTTGGGTAGATGATTTTAGCGGACGACGGAACTCTAATGCCTGTACTGCAGTTAATAATTCTATGGCTAAAACTTTTTCTACATTATCAATTACTCGTTTGCATTTGGTGGCAGCATTTGCTCCCATACTTACATGATCTTCTTGATTATTGCTAGATGAAATACTATCAACACTTGCAGGTGTACACAATTGTTTGTTTTCGCTAACAATACCTGCGGCAGTGTATTGTGGTATCATTAAGCCGCTACTTAGTCCTGCATTTTTTACCAAGAACAAAGGTAAATTTCGTTGCCCACTTATTAGTTGATACGTTCTTCTTTCGCTAATACTTGCCAATTCACTCATGGCAATACATAAAAAATCTAAACCTAGCGCCAATGGTTGTCCGTGGAAATTTCCGCCGCTTACAATTAAATCATTTTCAGGAAAAATATTAGGATTATCCGTAACCGAATTAATCTCTTTTATAAAAATATCATGTACATAAATAAACGTATCTTTTGTAGCACCATGTACTTGTGGAATACAACGGAAACTATATGGGTCTTGTACCTGTGATTTTGGCTGTGTAGATATTGCACTTCCGTTTAATAGTTCTCTAAGTTTTGCAGCAGTTTCTATTTGTCCTTTATGGCTTCGTATTGCATGTATTTTTTCATTGAAAGGCTCTGAAGTACAATCAAAAGCATCTATTGAAATAGCTGCAATAATATCTGCCCATTTCAATAATCTATCTGCCTGTACCAAAATATGTAAGCCATAAGCACTCATAAATTGTGTGCCGTTTATTAAGGCTAAACCTTCTTTACTTTTTAATTCTATCGGTTGCCAGTTAAACTTATTTAAAGCTTCGCTAGATGATATTTTTTTTCCTTCATGCCAAACCTCTCCCATTCCAATTAATGGTAAACTTAAATGCGAAAGTGGTGCTAAATCGCCACTTGCACCCAACGAACCTTGTGTATAAATTACCGGAAACACATCGGCATTGTACATATCCATCAATCGCTTTACCGTATCAATTTGTACGCCGCTATACCCATAGCTTAGCGATTTCATTTTCAACATTACCATCAACTTTACAATTTGCAACGGCACTTCCTCCCCCATTCCACAGGCATGTGATTGTATTAAATTTACTTGCAATTGTTGCAACTGCGATTTGTCAATTTTTACATTTTGTAAATAACCAAAGCCAGTATTTATACCATAATATAAGTCATCACTTTCAGCTAATTTTTTATCTAAATAATTGCGGCATTCTGTTATTCTAAAATGTGCATCAAAAGTTATGGATACCAATTGATTAAAAGCCAACAAATTTTTTATTTGTTGAAAATTAGTGTGTTGTTTATCTAATGGTAAGTAGTTGTAACTCATAATTTGGTGTTATTGTTTCGCTGAGTTGATGCTTGTTGCTGAAAAAGTACAAGTGAGATTCTTTTTTTCTTTTACTAAAATAAAAAAACAACAGAACAAAATTCACAACGATGTTAAATTGAAAAACAGATGCTAGTCTCAAAAATAACTATTTAATTATTAGTAGTAATGAATAAAACTAGAACAAATTAAAGAAACCATAAATTCTTATAAACCAAAAGCCCCTTTAGGAGTTTGGGGTTAATAAATCTCTAATAACCACACTAGCCGTAGTGCAACCAACAATTGCTGGCATGTAAGATATTGTGCCAATCACCGATTTTTTTGGATACGCTTTTTCGGTTACTATAATTTTTTCTTGCTCCACTCTTTCAGGGGAAAAAACTACTTTAACACCATTTTTTACGCCTATTTTATGTAAATATTTACGTACATATCTTGCCAAATTGCATTGATAACTTTCAGAAATATCGGCTACTCGTATTTGCGATGGATCAATTTTTCCGCCAGCACCTAAAGCGCTTACAATAGCTATTTTTCGTTCAACACAGGCTTTTATAAACCAAACTTTTGGACTTAAGGTATCAATACAATCAACAGCGTAATCAAAATTACCAGCGTCTAAAATTTCGTTGGTACGTTCTTCTTTAATAAACTCGGTAATTACCGTTAAATCAAGCTGTGGATTAATATCTTTTAACCTTGCTGCTAAAACCGTTGTTTTATTTTGCTTTTCAGTAGAGTGTAAAGCTACAATTTGGCGGTTGGTGTTGCTTAAATCTACAACATCGCCATCAATAATGGTCATTTTACCTATACCAGCTCTGGCAATCATTTCGGCACAAATACCGCCTACCCCACCCAAGCCAATGACTAATACATTTTTACTCATTAAGCGATAAATACTTTCATCATCAAGCATTAGTTGTGTACGGCTCATCCAGTATGGGATCATAATATCTTTGATTTTTTGATTTAAGAAACAAATTTATTACTTAAGCACAACAAAATTCTAAAA
>JANNWD010000273.1:0-13381 GCA_031408315.1 Bacteroidota bacterium | reverse complement strand
TACTACCACTTGGGCAACTTCTGCAGATAGTGTATTTGATGCTGCAAGAAATTTAGAACCTAGAGAGTTAAAAGTTGAAGGCTATACCTCTACCTTAAAAAGATTAAATAGTAGAACACAAGGTAGGGATACATTAACTTTAGAAAGAAGCATTGGGGTATTTGGAGATTTAAATATTGACTATAACAAAATACTCTATTTAAATTTAACTGGTAGAAACGATTGGTTAGCGGAGTTTCCTATTGATAAACGTTCTTACTTTTATCCATCTGCAAGTGCAAGTTTTGTTTTTACAGAGTTATTACCTAAAAGCAATATTCTTAATTTCGGTAGGTTAAGAGCTTCAATAGCTAAAACAGGTAAAAGAGCAGCCCCTTATTCTAATCAATCAACCTATACCCCTGCTGTAAGTAGTACTAACGGATATGGCTCTGCTTATGGGTTTGGCGCTAACAACCCCAATCTTTTTCCAGAAAGTCAAAAAACATTTGAAGTGGGAACGGAATTAAAATTTTTTAAAAATAGATTATCATTAGACCTTACTTATTATCAAATTGATATTACAAACTCAATTGCCAAAAATGCAAGGCCAAGCTATGCTACAGGATTTATTTTATATACGTCCAACATAGCCGACTTACAAAACAAAGGTTTTGAAGCTATAGCTACTTTTCAATGGATAAAAAACAAAAAAATTAGCTGGTCAACCACACTTAATTTTAGTAAAAACCAAAATGTAGTTACTAAATTACCCCTGCCAGAATTTTATAACTCCGATACTTGGTTAGCAGGTTACAGATCTAGTTTATACAGAGGAAAACCTACAACAACTATTGGTGGGCAAGATTATTTAAGGAATAATAAAGGCGAAATATTAATTGACCCAACAAATGGTTTCCCAATTGCTGATGCTAACTATGTAAGTATTGGTGATAGAAACCCAGATTTTAAAATGGGGATAGTAAATAGTTTTAAATATAAAAACGTATCGTTATCCTTTACGTTAGATTGGAAAAAAGGTGGCGATGTATTAAATGGTACAGAGCAGCAATTAGTAATAGCTGGTTTAAGCAAACGTACTTTGGATAGAGAAACTCCTCGTATTATTCCTGGAGTATTAAACGACGGTTTGCAAAATACTGCTAATCCTACTAAAAATACAATTACACTTAATCCCTACTTCTTAAATGATTATTATCAATTTAGAACTTATGCTGTAGATTTTGTAGAGAAAGATGTAAACTGGCTACGTTTAAGAGACGTAACAGTAAGTTACAATTTTGGACCAAAATTGCTAAAAAAACTAAAAATATTTAGCAGTGCTAATATTTTTGTAACAGGTACCGATTTGTTTATTCTTACTAACTACAGCGGCGTTGATCCATCATCTAACGGTAATACACCTGCAAGTGGCGGTGTTGGTAGCTTTGCTATAGATTTAGGAACAACTGCTACACCTATTGGTATAAATACAGGATTGAGGGTAGCTTTTAAAAACAATAAAAAATAATTGGTACAATAAACCAAACTAATCATCATGAAAAAATTAATAATTTATATCATAGCAATTATAAGTATTGTATCAGTTTCGTCGTGTAAAAAGTATTTAGATGATGCTTATAAAAACCCCAACTTACCCACTTATGCTCCGCCTGAACAAGTATTACAATCTTGTATATCGGCAATGCATAGAGGAATATTTTTAGACACCAGATTTATAGGCTTTTATACACAAAATTTTGCACAAATACCAAATGCAGGTACTTTAAATGGTACTATTGATAATGGCGAAAGGCATGGTTATTTAGCAAGTAGCGATTTTGGAGGCGATATTTGGCGTATGCACTACTGGAATATGGGGTTTAACATTATAGATATGATTGATAGTAGCAGAATTACAGGTAAATATGATTATATAGCTGCAGCTTATTCCTTAAATGCTTGGAGCTGGATGACTACCGCTGATGTACATGGCGACTTACCTGTAAAACAAGCTTTTGAAAAAGGGAGATTATCTTTTGATTACGACGAACAAAATGTAGCTTACGAATTATCGCTTAAATATTGTGATAGTGCTTTAGCTAATTGGAGTTTGGCTGCAGGAATGAGTAGCTCTACATTAGCCATTGGCGACCAATGGTTTTTTAATGGCGACCAAAACAAGTGGAAAAAATTTGTGTATGGTATAAAAGCAAGAATTTATCATCGCTATCAAAAAAAGAGTACATATTTAGCCAAAGAAGTAGATAGTGTTATAAAATATACCAATTTGGCTATGGGCAGCACCGCAGATGATGCCATGATGAGATTTAATATGGCATTTGCCGATGTAACTGCAAGAAATGGGTTTGGGCCTAGCAGAAATAACTTAGCACAATATAGGATAGGCCAATTCCCTGTAAATATTATGACGGGTAGTGCAGCCACACCGGGTACTGTTTTTGGCAACACGGCTAACGATCCTAGGGTAAGATATATGTTAAGAGCATCGCCTAATGGCACCTATAATGGTATTCCTGCTTTGCAAAGAGCCGATAATAGTCCAATTACCCCTGCAACAGTTGATAGAAGAGTACCCAGTTTTTGGGGTGTTGTAGGGCAAACCACCGCTCCTGGATTAGGAGTAGATACTGGTGCCAGAACTTTCTTTAGAAACGATAGCAAGTTTCCAATTATGACATATAGCGAAATGCAATTTTTAAGAGCTGAAGCCTTTATGTTAAAAGGGGATGCTGCTAATGCAAGAACGGCTTATGTAAATGGTATAAATGGTCATTTTGATATGCTAAATACTCATTTTGTAGGTTACACTGCCCCTGCCGGTAGTAATTCTCCTACCGCTATGACGAATGTGCAAATAAGTACTGCTGATAGAAATACGTACTTAGCTGATCCTACATTTGTGCCTAGTGCAGCAAACCTTACGTTAAAACATATTATGTGTCAAAAATATTTATCGCTTTGGGGTTGGGGCTTTGTAGAAAACTGGGTAGATATGAGGCGTTATGCTTACGATGAAGTAAATATTTATCCATCGTACACTCGTTTAAGTTTAGTGCAATTATTCCCCGACAACGGAGGAAAATTGGCTGAAAGATTAAGACCTAGATACAATTCGGAATACTTATGGAACGTTGATGCCCTTAATAAAATAGGTGGTTTTAACCTAGATTATCACACTAAAAAAGTTTGGTTTTCTATCCCTTAATCATCTTACAACTATTTAAAAAAATAATATGAAAAAAAATAAATATCAATTGCTATTCGTCTTATGTGCCTTAGCTACCACCTTTTTGGGTTGCGATAAAGATGGAGAAGATTTAATTGACCAAAATAATAAATGGGAATATTTAGACTCTTCAAAAGTTTCGTTTGTAAAGTTTTATCAGGTATTTGCAGGTAACTCTCCCACATTACCTACAGCCGCTAGTGCCACTACTGGTCCTCAAATGCTTATATATGCTAATGGGCAAAAAATTACAGGAAATAGTGTAGGATACGGTGGTATTTTCCCTGCAACTAATGTATACGCTGCAATACCAGCAGGAAATACTCGATTTGATATTATTAATGGCAGACTAGATTTAACAGTAGTACCAAATATACCAAAATCTATTGCTGGCGACACTTTAGCTTCATTTAATACCACTTTGGTTGCTGGCAAAAACTATAGCTTATTTATAGGCGATACAGTACCAACTGTAAGGGTAACTTTAAAGGAAGATAAGTTTACAACTCCAGATGTGGGTACTTACAAATTAAGAGTAGCAAATATGTATATGAACACAGTACCAACTACCGATACTGTATCATTGTGGAGTGTGAGGCAAAATGGTTTTGTTATTTCTAATGTAAGTCATAAAGAGATAAGTGATTGGGTACAATTACCAGTGCCAATAATAAATGATACCATTTATTTTGTAAGAAAAGGATCTGGTACACCTTACGTTACAGGTATTGCATTTTTGCCTACTACATTAAGATCGTACACAGTTATGGGCAGAGGGAAAGCAAACGTAACTGGAAAAACAAATGCAATCACCTTTATTACTAATAACTAAATTTTTATAAATATGTTTTTAAACAATAAATATAAACTTACTATTTTTTCTTTAGCATTGGTTTCAATACTTACCTTTTGGGGCTGTGTTGAAAAAGACCCTATTCGTAAGTCGGCTCAGGTGCTTTTTGTTCCGTTGTCGCCTAATAGCACAGGAGTTGATTTTTTAATTAACAACAATCGAGTGGGTACAACTTTTAATTATGGAACTACAGGCTACTCCACTACCATAGGCTCTAGTACTGGTAGTTATCGAGTACCATATTTCATTTTTGAACCTTCTGCTTCTAATACCATTGCTTACAATTTTACAGGTGGTAATAACGTAGCTGGTTCCATATCGCAAGCAGTAAATGATGAAGAAGCCTACTCTACTTTTTTAATTGATAGTATTGGCAAAGCCAAAGTGGCTATTGTAAAAGATGATTTATCAGAAACTACACCTGGTAAAGTAAAAATTAGGTTCTTCCATTTTTCACCAAATACAGTACCAATGGATGTAACTATACAAGGTGCTACAAGCAAATTATTTGTAAACAGAATTTTTAATGACCAGGCAACCACTGCTTCTCATCAAAACTTTATAGAAATTGACCCTGGTACTTATACGTTTGTATTTACTAACGCTACTACAAACGCAACATTATTTACAACATCTGCTCAAGTTTTATTGCCTGAAAGAATTTATACTTTAGCAGCAAGAGGGTTTACAGGTGGTACAGTTGGTGTTGGTACTACAGTTGTACATCAAGCATTGGGAGCATGGATTTATCCGAATAAACCGTAAAACATTTGATATAATCATTTTCACTTGGTCAGTATTTAAAAATGCTGACCTCTTTTTTTACTATGAGATTTTATAAAGGCTTGTTATACCAATTAGACATTAAAAAAACATCGTAAAAAATCATCGTTGGAATCAAATTTATTATTGATAGATTTTTCGTTCCTTAACATGACCAAAGCATGTTTTTTTATAAAAAGCTACTAATTTTAATTATAGGGTTTTCTATTAAGTGTAAAACTAGCATTAGTCATACTGAACGAAGTGAAGTAACTCATTTTAAGACTACTTTAAATGTCTAATTGGTATTAGTTGAATCTCTTTTGAAGAAATTGGAGTCGAAAAATAAAGTAGGATTTATATAAAAAATACGTTGCCAAGGGTAAACTGTTCTTTTATTATACTGCCAAAAATAAGGGAATAAGGTTCTAATTGAATAGTGCAAATGATGAGGTTTTTCTATTGCATTACCCGTATTACCTACCAAACCAATTAACTCTCCTTTTTTTACAAAAGCGTATTGCTTTACAGCAATAGAATCCATATGTGCAAAATAATAAGTACGCCATTTAGCACCAATAATATACACATATTTACCAGCAACATTGCCATAACCGCCACTATACACATAGCCATTTACTGGCGAAAGTATAGGTATGCCTTTATCACAAAAAATATCAATTCCTTTATGTACACCACTTTCGCCCCAAGGGTAATGCCAAAAAGAGCTATCATCAATTTTAGTGATGTTGTTTTTTTGTATAGGCAACATAGGACTGCTTGGCATTAAAAAGCCAATTAAAATAAATACCAAAACTGTAATTATTATTCTTTTTAACACCTTTTTTACTTTAGGATATATTTTATAAGAATTAGACATAAAAAAACTCTTTTGGTAAATAATAAGTAGATACATTGTTTAAAATAGTTGATGCAAATAATGCAACCTACTCAGTACAAAAACTGCCATCGTCATACTGAGCCACAGCGAAGTAACTCAATATATGCCTCATTTTCAGTAGGTCGTAGGCAATGTTTTTCTAATTTAACCTTACTATCATTCAAGGTAAAATTTTAAAGTTTAATTAGTATTGCTTACCAAACTCACTTAAAATTTGCATTACTCTTTGCTGTGTGTTTTTAGTAATTGTAGATGGTACTTTTACTGGCATATTTAAAATAGATTTTGCCCAATACATAGCATTTACAGTATCTTTTTGGGCTATGTAAAGGTCTAGTAGTTCTTTACGGCTAAGCATTCTATTGGGCACCATATAAATAGCTGTTTTAAAGTCCTTCTCAGCTTCTACAAAATTTTGCAACTCTACATTAATCAATGCAGATAATTTAGTTAATTCATGTGAAGAATGAATTTGTTTGGCCTCTTCAACTACACTTTTTGCTTCCACTAATCTATTCGTATAATATAATTCTTGTGCATAGTTAAATAAAACATTGCCATCTTGAAAATAGTAATTAGTAAGTACTTGGTAGGCTTGTAATGCTTTTGTTTTATACCCAATTTTTGATAAATGACTTGCCTTATTTACTTGAAGTTGATATGTATAATACAACGTATAATGTGCTAAGCATAATGCACTTAAAAGGATTACACCAGCCCTTGCATATTTATTTTTTATTTCTACTGTTTTACCTTGTTCTGCTCCATTAATTATTGCTAAACAAAAAAGTAACATTACAGTTAATGGTAAAAATTGTAAGGGGTACGAAAATAGTGCCGCTACTAAAATACATATTGTAGTACAAAACGCTGATTGTGCAAATATATTATTGCTTACAGCTATTTTTTTAATTTGTTTGTACAGTAATACCAAAAAGAAAATTAAAAATACGATTGAAATTACACCGTTTTCAATTATTAGCTGATAATAATCATTAAAAGCATAATAAGTATTATCGGCTAATAAAGCCTCCTTACTATCTATAGAATGATTGGCAAAATACTGTGCTTGATAATTATTGTATTGTGTTTTAAAATTACCTGTGCCTATACCCCACAGCCAATTATCTTTAACTATTTGAGTAGATACTTTATAAATTAAAAGCCTACCATTTGATGAATTAGCTTTGTAAAAGAATAAACCAATTAATAGTACTATAAATACTACAGCTACGCCAGATTTTATAAATACTTTATGTTTTACCTTATTTATGTTACTGTAAAATACAAACCCAATAGCTACTACAATACCCAACCAAGCCGACCTGCTATTTGTTGCAATTAATAAAACTAAACTACCCAAAATAATTAATGCACTTGCATATTTTACAATTTTATTAGTAGTAAATTTTAATTTAAAATACGGTAACAAAAAACAAAGTTGTGCTGCTATTACAATACCTAAAATAGTTTTATTGGGAATGTAAAAATTATCTAAATTTTCGTTTTTTATATAGCAGTGATGTACAGAGAAAGTAAGAAAAAGCAACAGTGTTAATAATACACTGCCTATATAATATTGCCAGTGTTTCGTGACGTTAAGGCTTATTCTTTTAAAACTTAAATAAAGCAATAGTGGAAGAATTAAATAGCCAATAGCAGCAATACTTGCATCTGCAAAAAAGCTATTTTTTATTACTAGAAAAAGTAAAAATCCTATAGCTATCTTTTCTAAAGTATTTAATATGATAGCTTGTTTGTAATTAACAATGGATACAATTAATATTAAACAGCTTAATAATAAAAAAACAGATGGCTTTGGTGAAAGAATACCATCTGTTTTAAAAATACCTAAGTAAAAACAAAATATAGATTGTAACAGTATAATTAAACAGGTAATTAATACTCTATTTACTTTCACATACAACAAAATTTATTGTTCATATTCTTTATTTCGTAAATCGCCTTTAAATTTTGGTGGACTAACAGTATTGCTTACTCCTAAATCTTCGGTTTTTGTTTTAAGACTTAGCTTTCCATCAGCTTCTTTAATAATATCAGTAGTTTCTAGATACCACATTCGGGAACTGCTATCAGGTGCATTATTCATTTTTTTGTAACGCCAAGATTTATGTTGCACCCTTTCTCCATTTTTTATCTCCATTTCAGTATATTTCACATCCCCTAGAAAAATAGATACTAAAGCATAAGTACCATCCAAAGGCTCAGTTTGCTGAAAAAAATTGTTGAATGTATTTTTTGGTAATTTCTTTACGGGTTTATCTTTAAGATCAATTATACTTAAATTAATAGTAAAAATTTTATCAACATTATTTTCTGGAAGAATTGAAACAATTAAATTTTGGAAAGGCTTTTGCCCTGTTTTACTTATATGCTGACTAAAATATACATTTTTAAGTGGTACTATAATAATGCGGCTATTATTATCTGGCCCTTTTCTTTGTAGGTACATATCATCAAGCATTACATTATCTAAAATATCAGCAATAAATTTATTTCGCACTTGCGTACTTGGTGTTATCTGGGCTTTTAACCATTTAAGTATATCTTCTTTTTTTAAAGTTGTTACAATTTCTTTATCCTCTTTTTTAGGAATTTCAATAATTGTTTGTTGTGCATTTACAACAGATATATTTGTACAAAATGTAACTAATAAATAAGCTCCAAATTTTAATATTTTCTTTTTCATAATTTTAGTGTTTAATAAAATAAATTTATTGTAAGTCTGTTTCTGCATACCATGTATGTGTACCTGAATAATAAACTGTATTTGCCCCTCCAGGCCAGTTGGGATATATCACAGATGTTTGAAAATTTGCAACTGCCTGTGTTGGTGGAGTTAATAAGTTAGTTGTACTAGTTGTAACGCCTGGTGTAATATACAAACTGTGCTGATTCCATGCACAGTTTGCTTGATAACACCATAATACTTGAACAGAATTATTATTATTAATTGAGGAAAAATAATTTAGTTGCGGATTATTAAATACCATTCCAGATAGATCTACTGTACCTTTCAACTCCCAATTTTCATAAGCAGTTAACTGCCTCTTTATTGTAAAATCCCTTTGAACATTGGCTGTAGTTCCCGGGTCTTCATTGCCACCTCCCCCACCTGGGTCATCACAATGCACTTCATCCCAACAATAATTCTCCTCCCAATTTCCACATATTTCCATTCCATCTCCGTAAATCTCACAATGTTGAACATATTGGCACCAACGTTGGCAACTACATTCTGGGGGATAACTTCCTTCACACTCCCCTTCTAAATTATTAGAGTTGGGCTGAACTTGTTTTTTTCCAAGCGTAACTATTTTAATTGATTTACCATTTTCATACATTTTAATAATCATATTATTTTCTTCCCAATCTTTAACTATTATTTTTCCTGTAAAATCATTTTTTTTGCTATTTAATGTTGCTTTACTAATATCAAATTTTTGGTCAGTTAAATAATCCCAGTCTGGTATAAAATTAATTTCTTTAATAGTAATGTTACCGTCTTTGCTTCTAACAAATTGAACTTTTGATAGTGATGCATTTGCAATTTTTTGTTTTTGCTGCTCCGAAAGATTATTGTTGGGTATAGGAAAGGCTGATTTTGATTTTAGTAGTGGAAACTCAATTGCCTCTTCAGGTCCATTTTGATAAAAAACTGGCTTACTCCAATCAACAATTTTTTTATCAGCTAACTCTCCCGATTTATATAAAGATGTTGTAGCAAATGTATTGGAAAACCAAGTTTTGGCATCGCCTACATTAAAAGTTGTTTCAGTGTTGTTTACTGTAATATTATTATTGATATCTTTTTTGCAGCCAATAGTTGCTAAAAATACAAGGCTAGCAAATATGGTTACGGATTTAATAATTGTTCTCATAATTAAATATATTAAATTTTGTTATACAAACATAAAGTATTTTTTATCATAAACCAATACGTTTATGATAATTTTTTTTAAAGCATAAAACTTGCATTATAAACTAATGTGAGTAATGGACAAAACAGCTTATCTAAAAAAATTGGGCAATCATATTGCCAATTTAAGGATGAGCAAGGGTATTAGCCAAGCAGAGTTAGCAAGAAGTTGTGATAAAGACCCACAAAGTTTAAATAGATTGGAAAGAGGAAGAATTAATCCTTCAATAATTTATTTACAACAAATAGCCGATGAATTAGGAGTAAGTATTACAGAAATGGTAAATTTTGAAAACGCTATATCAAGCTAATTCATTCATCTACCCAACAAACAAATAGCACATTACAATACTTGTAATTATACCAACCAAATCGGCCAGCAACATTGCCCCTATTGTGTAACGAGTATTTTAACCAATATAGCACCAAAGTAAACTGCTAGAACTTAAAAAGTAGTATCGATGCCTTGTAAATCAAAAGCTAATCCGACAGCGAAAGTGTAGAAGCAAAATTTTTACTAGTTGCTATTGCACTGCTTTATCAGCCGAAAGAGTAACCTTTATTGAGCTGTTTAATCCATAATTTTTAAGATTTGCATGTAGTTTATCAAAATCACCCACAAAAGTTTGATTTGCTTTTGGCCTATTTTCCTTACTTCTTGAGCTATTGATTATGCTTACTATTAATAAAAAGTGTTTCTCATTATACGATTTAATTTTAAAGCTATTTACAAGTTGTTGTAACAAATTATTTGTTGAAGCTGCTAAAACAAAATTAGGTTTTGAAAATAGCTCAAGCGATTTAACGACAGAATCTTTAACATAAACAGAAATTAAATAAGTTTCTTCATGCATTTTTTTAATCTCTTCTTTTGGCATTTTCCTAAGTAGCTCAAATACTTTAGCGCCAATATTTTCAGTATCTTTTTTTATCAATGCTGAATCTTGGCAATAAACCGTTTTTGTAAAAAAGATAACAATAAACAAAAGCGTAGTTTTCATATAAAAATTTATTTTGAACATTTCATCTACCCAAAAAACAAATAGCACATTACAATACTCGTAATTATACCAACCAAATCGGCTAGCAACATTGCCCCTATTGTGTAACGAGTATTTTTAACCGATATAGCACCAAAGTAAACGGCTACTACATAAAAAGTAGTATCGCTGCTGCCTTGTAAAATACAGGCCAATCTTCCTGCAAAACTATCTGGTTCAAAGTTTCTCATGGTATCCACCATCATTCCTCTTGCCCCACTACCACTTAATGGTTTAATTAATGCTGTGGGTAATCCATCTACAAACTTTGTATCGGCACCTAAAGCTGCAAATAAATTTTTTATACCATCAATAATTACATCGAAAGTGCCGCTAGTACGTAATAATGAAATAGCTACAAGCATTCCCACTAAATAAGGAATAATTTTTATGGCAGTTTCAAAGCCACCTTTTGCCCCTTCAATAAAAGCATCAAACACATTTATCTTTTTGTATAAACCGCCTAACACAATTAAAAAGAAAATAAGTAAAATAATACCTGTACTCAAGGTTTCGCTAAAAATATTTACACCCACTGTGCTTAATGTACTTACAAACCATACAAGAGAAGCAATTATAGCAGATATACCAAATATCCAAGCAATAATTGTTGGCTGAAAAAATTTTATTTTTTGTTTAAAAGATACAATTAGTAAGGCAGCTAATGTAGCCACAAATGTTGCAATTAAACAAGGTATAAAAATATCGGTAGGGTTTAATGCTTTAGTTCCTTTAACACCAACAGTGGCTGCTCTTACGGCAATTACCGCTGTAGGTATTAATGTAAGCCCAGCGGCATGTAAGCACATAAACATTATTTGTGCATTACTTGCAGTTGATTTATTGGGGTTAATTTCTTGCAGGCTTTCCATTGCCTTAATACCAAATGGTGTTGCAGCATTATCAAGCCCAAGCATGTTAGCACTAAAATTCATCATCATGTGGCCATGTGCAGGATGGTTTTTTGGCACTTCCGGAAAAAGTTTGGAGAAAAAAGGTCCTACAATTCTACTTAAAAAACGAATACCTCCTGCTTTTTCTGCAATACTCATTAAACCCATAAACAATGCCATAATACCAATTAAACCAATACAAATTTCTACAGCCGTTTTACAAGTGCCAATAATGCCATCCATCATTTTTTGCTTTCTGCCAGCAAAAAAACTTGATTCTACTACCCTTGCGGCAGTAAATTTTGATTGTAATTTTAAAGCACTATCATTTAATAATTTATTGCTTATAATATACTTTGTTTCCTTATCAATAGTTGTTTGCAAGGTGTAACCGTAGGCCGCCATATCTTTTGCAAGGTTAGCTGTACTTGTACTATCTAAAATACTTACAAATTTGTATTCATCTTTTGATGTACCTGTAACCATTCTTCCAAAAATATCATCTCGGCTATCATCAAAAACAAAATGATAACTAGCTACCAATAAAGCAATTATTATAAATGCACTCCATATTCTACTTAATGCCATGAGAATCTTCGATTTTTAGATGTAAGATTTGTTGATTTTATAGCAATATATGAAAGTATCTGTGATTTTTTGATGTTTGATTTTTACGATTTGCGTATAACTCAATTTTACAAATTTGCTTTAATTCATTTAACGTACATTTGCACTCCAAAAATTAAGGATTTACGTATTAAAATCGTAAATCAACAAATCATAAATCAAACATTCCCATGGCTTTAAAAGCAGGTATAGTAGGACTTCCAAACGTAGGTAAATCAACGTTGTTTAATGCAGTAAGTAATAGTGCAAAAGCACAAGCAAGCAATTATCGTTTTTGTACTATTGAGCCCAATGTAGGTTTGGTTAATGTGCCAGATGAACGCTTAAATGCCTTATCCGAATTAGTAAAGCCCGATAGAATAGTGCCTACACAAATTGAAATTGTAGATATTGCTGGATTGGTAAGAGGAGCAAGCAAAGGCGAAGGATTAGGCAATAAATTTTTAGCTAATATTAGAGAAGTTGATGCCATTATTCATGTAATTCGTTGCTTTGAAGATGATAATATTTTAAGAGACGAAGGCCCAATAAACCCAGTAAGCGATAAAGAAGTTATTGAAACAGAATTACAATTAAAAGATTTAGAAAGTGTAGAAAAGAAAATACAACGTACCGAGAAATTAGCTAAGACCGATACTAAAATGAAAGTGGAATTAGATGTTTTGGTAAGATGTAAAGAGCATTTAGACAATGGAAAAAACATTTTAACACTTGGCTTATCTAAAGAAGAAAAAGTAGCTATTGCCGATTTATTCTTATTGACAGATAAAAGTATTTTGTATGTAGCCAATGTTGATGAAGCTAGTATGCATACAGGTAACAAATTTTCAGATGCGTTAACCGAAGCGGTTAAAAACGAAGGCAATCAAGTAATTGTAATGACAAATGCTATTGAAGCACAAATTGCCGAGTTTGAAAGCCCAGAAGACAAAGCTATGTTTATGGAAGAATATAAAATGGTAGAACCTGCATTGGATAGACTAATTCACTCAACGTATAAACTTTTAAACCTCTCCACTTACTTTACCGCAGGTGTACAAGAAGTAAGAGCATGGACGATACAACAAGGTTGGAAGGCACCACAAGCCGCTAGCGTAATACATACCGATTTTGAAAAAGGCTTTATTAAAGCTGAA
>JANNWD010000272.1:0-4823 GCA_031408315.1 Bacteroidota bacterium | reverse complement strand
AGTGGAAACTTTGATCAAATAATGCAACTAATAAAATATAAGCCAACAGGTTTTGAAGTTATTAGCGGTGATGATGGAATTACATTACCAATGATTGCATGTGGAGCTAGTGGTGTAATAAGTGTTGTTGCAAATGCATATCCACAAATTTTTAGCGATATGGTTAGGCTTTGCTTAAAAGGCGATTTTGCTGCAGCACAACCTTTGCATTATAAATTGACAGATATAATTAATAGTATGTTTGCCGAGGGTAGCCCAAGTGGTGTAAAGGCGTACATGAGCCAAATGGGTATTTGCCAAAATACATTTAGGTTGCCCGTAGTTGTTGTTAGTGATAAAATGATGGAAAGCATAAAAGGTATGATGATTTAATAATTAAGTGAAAAAAATACTACTATACAATCTTATCTTTTTTGTTATTCTTTCTGCTAAGGCACAGGATAATAACTCCATACTAATTAAACATAGTACAGCATCCATAAACGTAAAAATTATTGATACTGCTTTTTATATTCCTCAATTAAATAGGTATAGAAGAGTCTGGATTTATTTGCCAAAAGGATATTCATCTACCCAAAAAAAATACCCTGTACTTTATTTACAAGATGGACAAAATGTATTTGATAAAGCCACTAGCTTTATTGACGAATGGGGTGTAGATGAATGCTTAGATACATTATTTGAAAAAGGAACTGCCACAAGTATTGTTGTAGCTATTGATAATGGTAGTCAATATAGAATGACAGAATACAATCCGTATAACAACACAGAGTTTGGAAATAGAGAAGGTGATAAGTATCTAGATTTTTTAGTGAATACACTAAAACCCTTTGTAGACAATAGTTACCGAACATTGCCAACAAAAGAAAACACCGCCATTGCAGGGAGTAGTATGGGAGGTTTAATTAGTTATTATGCTGCTATAAAATATTCAAACGTATTTGGTAAGGCTGGCATTTTTTCACCATCATTTTGGATAGCCCCACAATTGCAAAATTTTACCGATTCTTTATCTTCCAAAATAACTAGTAAATTTTTCTTTAGTATGGGAAGCGAAGAAGGACAAAAATATATTGATGATATGCAAACTATTGCTGAAAGATTGGGTGCAAATTCTAAAACAATGATTTACTCAGTTATTACCGAAGGCGAAAAACACAACGAAAAAAATTGGCGTAGCCAATTTGCCGATTTTTACAAATGGATTATGGCAGATGGGTATAATTATGTAATAAAGGTGCAAGAATAAATCTTAAATTTTGTAGCAAATCCCCTCCAATCCCAACTCTGTATTTTCAAAAACTTCTTTAGCTTCTACTAAAAATTCTTCAACCAATTCGTATTTGCTACTAAAATGCCCTATAATTAATTTTTGTACGTTGCCCATTTTTGCAATAGTCGCAGCTTGGTGTGTTGTACAGTGGTAGCGGCTTGCAGCTCTTTCTTCTAAATCTTTTAAGTAGGTAGTTTCATGATACAATAAATCTACATTTGCAATTTTTTGTACTAAAGTTGCATCAAAAATAGTATCGGCACAGTAAGCATAGCGTTTTGCCTTTGTTGCTTCAATTGTAACTTCTTCGTTTGGTATTATTGTTCCTCTTTTATTTACATAATCAAGCCCTTGTTGTAGTTTGCCAAAATAGGCTTCTGGTATTTCGTAACTTTTGGCTCTCTCTGCATCCACTTTTCTGGGCTTCTTTTTTTCTTTAAATAAAAACCCCCAACATTCAATACGGTGTTGTACTTTAAAACATTCAACCGCAATTTTGTTGTTATCAAAAATTATAGTTTCCTCACTTAATGCATGAAAATGAAAAGGATAACAAAGTGTAGTATCGGCAACGGATAGTTGTAAATTTAATATTTGTTCAAGTGGTGCTGGTGCATATAAGTGTATGGCTTGTGTACGTCCAAGCAAACTCATGCTAGTTAACAATCCTATCAAACCAAAATAATGATCGCCATGTAAATGAGATATAAAAATGGCAGTTAATTTACTTCTTCTAATTTTATATTTAGTTAACTGTGTTTGTGTGCCTTCGCCACAATCAATTAAAAAACTATCATTATCGGTTTGTAAAATTTGTGCAGTAGGATGCCTGCCAAAAGCCGGTATTGCAGAGTTATTGCCTAGTATGGTTAATGCCAACATTAAATTAAAAATATAAAATCTACAAAAGGTAGAAATATTAAAAATGTAAAATTTATTCGTAAGTAAGAGTTATTTTTTTAAAAAAGGCTGCTTTTAAATCAAAAATCAAAATTTAGCCTAATAGTTCTCTTTCAATTTCTTCCATTTGCACAATATCCCATGCTTCACTTTCAGTTGGTGTTACATTCATTACCCCTAGCAATTCATTTTCATCCAATAATTTTTGAACGTCAACACTTAAGCTACAAATAACAAATGAGAAATTATTTTCATAAAATTTTTGTTGTAACATTGTTAATACTTCTCCACTCTTTGCATCAATTTTTTCTACTTTGTTTAAGTTTAAAATAATGTGAGGTATTGAGTTAGCCAGATATTCTGTGCATGCTTTATCTAACTCGGCTGCCATATTAGCATACAAAATATCATGCTGTGGCGTAATTACCGTAAATTTTTCTTTGGTATCTATTTTGATATCTATCATGATAAGTAAAAGTGTATGAATTTGAATATAGTTGTAAATTAAGGTTATTTTGTTTGTATTTCAACTTTTCAACATATCAACATTCAAACTTTAGTACAAACTTTCTTTTAAAATATTCGTTAATATTGTATAGCTAAATTTATAAGCAAATGGACAACAATTTTTCAGCCCAAGTAAAAGAAATAATATCGTACAGCAGAGAGGAGGCATTACGATTAGGAAACGATTTTATTGGAACAGAACATTTGGTTTTAGGATTAATAAGAGATGGAGAAAATACAGCAATACGCATTTTAAAATCATTAAATATAGATGTGTTTGAATTACGTAAAGAAATTGAAGTTGCTGTAAAAGATAAAACAGGCAAAAATATTGCCAACATTAATTCTCTCCCCTTAACTAAACAAGCCGAAAAAGTAATACGCATTACAGTGTTGGAGGCAAAAGCTACAAAAAGCACATTGGTAGAAAGTGAGCATTTAATGCTATCTATACTTAAAAATAAAGAAAATATTGCTACTCAAATTTTAAATCAATTTGACGTTGATTATGATATTTTTAAAAATGAATTAGGGTTTGTTACTAGCCCACCCCCAAAAGCAGAGTTTAATGATGAAGGTGAAGATGATTTTGACGAAGAAAAAAAGCAATACGGTCAATCTAAATCTGCAAAGGCTGGTGCAGCTAATCAACCAAAATCGAAAACGCCTGTTTTAGATAATTTTGGAAGAGATATTACTCGATTGGCAGAAAATAATTCTCTTGACCCAATTGTTGGTAGAGAAGTGGAAATTGAAAGAGTATCGCAAATATTAAGTCGCAGAAAAAAGAATAATCCTATTTTAATTGGAGAGCCAGGTGTGGGTAAAACTGCCATAGTAGAGGGCTTAGCCTTACGCATTGTTCAACGCAAAGTAAGTAGAGTGTTGTTTGATAAACGAGTAGTAAGCTTAGATTTGGCTGCACTAGTGGCAGGCACAAAATATAGAGGTCAGTTTGAAGAGAGAATGAAAGCCATAATGACTGAGCTTGAAAAAAATAGAGATGTAATTTTATTTATTGATGAAATACATACTATTGTAGGTGCAGGAGGAGCAAGTGGTTCGTTAGATGCAAGCAATATTTTTAAACCTGCTTTAGCAAGGGGCGAATTACAATGTATTGGTGCAAGTACCCTGGATGAATATAGAATGCACATTGAAAAAGATGGTGCTTTGGATAGGCGTTTTCAAAAAGTATTAGTCGAACAGCCAAGTGTAGACGAAACTATACAAATATTAAATAATATTAAAAGTAAGTACGAGGATTATCATAATGTAACCTATAGCCAAGAAGCTATCGATGCTTGTGTTAAGTTAAGCGATAGATACATGACGGATAAATTATTACCCGATAAGGCTATTGATGTGCTAGATGAAGTTGGAGCAAGAAAACACATAAAAAATATTAATGTTCCTGATTTAATTATAGAGCTTGAAAAGAAGATTGAAGATATTAAATTAGAGAAAAATAAAGTAGTAAAAAGCCAACGTTTTGAAGAAGCTGCTAGTTTAAGAGATACTGAAAAACGCTTGCAAGAAGAATTAGAAAAAGCAAAACATGATTGGGAAGAAGAAAGCAAAAACAAACGGTTCCCTATTGAAGAAGAAGATATTGCAGAAGTAGTTTGTATGATGACTGGCATACCTGTTAAACGTATGGTACAAGCAGAAACTGAGAAATTGCGTAGAATGGGTGATGATTTAAAAGGGGCAGTTGTAGGGCAACAAGAAGCTATTGCAAAAGTGGTAAAAGCTATACAACGTAATAGAGTCGGGCTTAAAGATCCAAAAAAACCAATTGGTACATTTATATTTTTAGGACCAACCGGTGTTGGTAAAACAGAGTTAGCCCGTTCATTAGCAAAATACATGTTTGATAGTGAAGATGCGTTGATACGTATAGATATGAGTGAGTACATGGAAAAATTTACAGTGAGCAGGTTAGTGGGAGCTCCCCCAGGTTATGTTGGGTATGAAGAAGGTGGACAACTAACCGAAAAGGTTAGACGTAAGCCATACAGTGTAATTTTGTTAGATGAAATTGAAAAAGCCCATCCAGATATTTATAATATTTTATTACAAGTATTAGATGACGGACAACTTACCGATGGAATGGGTCGAAGAGTTGATTTCAAGAATACAC
>JANNWD010000271.1:0-1556 GCA_031408315.1 Bacteroidota bacterium | reverse complement strand
TCGATGGTTCCAGCTAAAACGGGACAAATTCCTTGTCGAAAATGTCCTTGTGCTTGCCGAGCGTCCCGTGACTGACCATGGAACCGAGTGCATCGACGATGATGCGGAGCGCCATGAGAGAGGTAATGTCCGCGTGATCGTAGGGTGGGCTCACTTCCACCACTTCCATCCCGCACAGACCTTCGGCGGCCACCAAACCCACCAACTTGAGTGCCTCGCGCGGCAAGAGTCCGCCCGGTTCCGGCCATCCCGTCCCCGGTACGAACGCGGCTTCAATACTGTCAATGTCGTACGACATGTACACGGCGTCGCAGCCATCCCAAGCACGGTCCAATGCCATTTCAGCTATCTTGTCAATACCGTACTGTTCAATGCTACGTAAATAGGATCCGTTGTGTGAGTATTGTTCACTTGTCCATTTTTTCAAATCACTGCACACACACTGTCACACACACTGTCACACACACACACACACTCTGGCATATTCGACAAAAAAAACTCACTCATCCATGGTGAAAATGTTGGTTTCTCGTTTGACCATGTTGGCCACCGCGGGACGTGGGACCTGCCAACCTCCAATGCCAATCTGGACTAGATTTTTGGCGGGCACATTGGGCAAATTGGTGGCGTGGAAGTAGGGCGTCGTGTGCATGCGCTCGTCCAGGTCGAATTCTTGAATGTCGGCGTGTCGATCCACGTGAATGATACCAATATTTTTGCTAGTGACACTGGCCAAGCCGCGGACTGTGGGGAATCCGATCGAATGATCACCGCCCATAATGATGGGCATAACTCCGTTGCTGGCAATGTGCGCCACCGCGTTGCTGATTTGATCAAAGGTCTTTTCAATGTTAGCGGGAATGGTAAAGACGTCGCCAATGTCACAGAGCGTCATCTGTTCTCGCAAGTCAATGCCCTTTTCGTAATTGTAGGGTGTGTACAGGGCGCTGATTCGTCGAATGCCCTGCGGACCGAATCGGGCGCCGGGTCGGTAGGTGCATCCCCCATCAAAAGGCACACCCACCACGGCAACATCGTAATTTCCCACTAGACGAGCATCTTCCAAGTAGGGCGCTTTAAGAAATGTGTTGATGCCGGCAAAGTGGGGCAGTTCGCCGCGACTGAAAGTCGGAATGGTCTTGTCGTTGATCTGCGATGTTCCCGGTAGGCCCATGGTCAGACAGTGCTCAATCTCCGCTTCCATCTTGGTGCGGGGAATATTGGCTTCGGCCAGAGCGGCCTTCCAACCACGTGTCGATTTAGGATCAAACGGACTGGGATGGTGATGACGGGACACTCCTCCAGCAGTAGGCTGGGAAGCCCTCTTGGAAAGGGGAATCAAAACTCGTCCTCGAAACATTATATGACCTTGGCTATGTTCTGTTCTGTTAGTTGTTATTGGGAAAGCTGTACAGGTCAAGTTTGTTGGCTAGCACGCCACGCGACGGCACGGCACGGCACGACCCTTGCCGAATGTTAATGCTCGGTCTGGACCCCAGGTTGTGAAGATCGAGATCGAGGATCGATGATGCCCTGATGTCACGCTCGGACTACTG
>JANNWD010000270.1:0-7546 GCA_031408315.1 Bacteroidota bacterium | reverse complement strand
CCATTTTTAGGACTGCAAATATACAGTTTTATTGAATTTATCCAAAATAATCATAGTTTAGGTTTATAAAATACTTTTGTACAATAATATATCCTATAAATTTTTTTAAATTTAATAGAAAACTTGCACCAACTTTTATCTTACATACAATCCAACTATACCATTAGTAATGCTGCTACTCAAACTTTACAACAATTTTTAAATAAAATAGTATTATGCAAAAACGATTTTTTAATAAATGAAGGCCAAGTGTGTAAACACCTATATTTTTTAGAGAAAGGATGCGTAAGAGGTTTTTATAATGTTGATGGAAAAGATATTACCCAATGGTTTGGTTTTGAAAACGATTTTGTTACCTCCTTTAGAAGTTTTATTACACAAACACCAAGTGCAGAATATATTCATGTGGTGGAAGATGCTGTGCTTTGGGCATTAGATAAAGAACAGCTAAATAACTTGCTTAAAAACTTTACCGAAATTGAAAAACTGGTACGGATAATTTACGAACAATATTATATTCGATTAGAGGAAAGATACGCCAATGCTCATTTTAAAACCGCTACCGAATTGTATGAAAACTTACTACAAAACGAACCACATATTTTACAACGAATGCCTTTAGGCTACATAGCTTCTTACTTAGGTATTAGCCAAGAAACATTGAGTAGGATAAGAGCAAAATGATTTAACCAAAGATTTACACAAATTATAATTGATAATTTTCCTTTTTTGCATCTGCGGAAATTTGTGTAACCTGTGGCAACCTAAATTTTAACATCTAGTTTTTGACAAATGTCAAAAGTAATTACACCACACCAAAATAGCTTTGCTTCATAAAAATTTATTTATATGGAACAAAAACAAATCAATCAACCATCGGCAGTATTTATTGGTGCAAGTTGGCTTGTATTATTTACTGGCATTGTATCGTACATTGTTGGGTTAACAAATGCCGATATGCAATTAAATGAAAAAGGCTATTATTTTACCGTATTAATGTTTGGCTTATTCTCAGCCATATCTGTACAAAAAGCGGTAAGAGATCAGCTAGAAGGAATACCTGTAACCAATTTGTATTATGGTATTGCATGGTTCAGTACTATTTTATCAATAGTGTTATTAGTAATTGGTTTATGGAATGCAGATTTACTACGAAGTGAAAAAGGATTTTACGGATTGGCATTTGTTTTAAGTTTATTTGCTGCAATTGCGGTGCAAAAAAATACAAGAGATAGTAAAAAAGTGGATAATGATATAATTAATAATGGATAATATTTTTAATCCGTACTCTTTAACTGCAAAGCAAAAGTTTTTTTACAGAAATGCACAGATTTTTTAAAATCCATAAATCTGTGTGCTTTAATCTGTTTTATCTGTGGTAAAAAAAAATTACTTTTACCCTATGCAAATACAATTTTGGAGTATTGGTAAAAAAAACGAAAGTTATGTAGATGAAGGCATTGCTCTTTTCACAAAACGAATTAGTCATTATTACAAAGTAGATTGGAAAATAATTGCTACTGCAAAAAATGCAGCAGCATTAAATACCGATGATTTAAAAATAGAAGAAGGAAAAATACTTTTGAATCAATTAAAAAAAGATGATTATTTAATATTGTTAGATGAACGAGGCAAAAATTTGCACAGCGAAGATGTAGCTAATCTTTTACAACAAAGAAATAACGATAGTACCAAGCAGCTTATTTTTTTAATTGGTGGAGCATTTGGCGTAAGCGATGCTGTTATCAAAAGAGCCAACTTTAAATGGAGCTTATCTAATTTAGTTTTTCCACATCAATTAGTAAGGTTTATCTTAGCAGAGCAAGTTTATAGAGCTTGCACAATTATTAAGAACGAAAAATACCACCATATTTAATCTGTGATTTTTCGATTTTTAAATTTTCGATTTTCATTTTTTGATTTAAAAATATTTTATGAATGATTTTTCATCAGCTCCAATAACATTTATAATTATCGGCATTACAGTTTTAATTTCTTTTTTTGCATTTAACAATGCTGAGGTAAAGAATAAAGCTTTGTTTTATCCATATGGAATGCAAGAACCTAAAGAATACTACCGTTTTTTAAGTCATGGTTTTATTCATGCTGATTACATGCATCTTTTCTTTAATATGTTTACCTTGTATCAATTTGGATGGATTGCTGAATATTTACTTTTTTCTGACTTACAATATGTTTTATTATTTATTACAGCTTTGATAGCATCATCTATTTTTGATTTTATTAAAAACAAGAACAATAGTAGGTATGCTGCATTAGGAGCATCTGGTGCGGTTTCTGCTGTTGTTTTTGCCTCAATAATAATTGACCCTTGGATAGATGGTCCATTTGGTTTGCCAAATATTGTATTTGCGGTTCTATACCTTGGATATTGTATTTATATGGAAAAACGTGGTGGCGACAATATTGGCCATGGTGCACATTTATGGGGTAGCGTTTGGGGTTTTGTGTTTACAGCATTGGTTAGGCCCGATTTATTTAAAGGCTTTTTAGAAAAGTTAGTTAATCCGCACTTTTAAAACTTATTTCTAAAATCTGCTTAGTATTTTCAGTTATTTTAAATCGATCATCTATACGCATACCCACAACCCAAATTATTTTTTTATTACTTTCAATTACCCAAGTATTTTCTTTTTGTAAAAGAGATAATTTGTTATCAATAAAAAAGCGGCTCAGTTTTTTCTTATGCTTCATACCTAAAGGATAAAAATAATCGCCTTGTTTCCATTTGCGGAGGAGCAAGGGAAAAATTATTTTAGCAGAATCAATACTAACGGTGAGTGGTGAGTGGTGAATAGTGAGATTAGTGCTTTTTTTAAACTGCAAATTGCCAATTGCACATTGCACATTTGCATCTCCTTCTTCTATTAATATAGTAACTGCTTCATTTGTATTTTTTGGGGAGATGATTAACCATTTTCTATTCCGAATTATTCTGTGAGTAGTTGATTGAATATATTTACCACTTTCGGCTTGTAGCAAATTAACAATATCATTTATTTGCAAAGCTGAAAAACCATAGTCTTTTACAATTTCGTACACTATTGTTTGCAGTGGTTTTGCTTTAGCCAATTTTAAAACAGCAATATGTACTTCGTTGCTTTTTACTTCACACAATTTTAATTTGTGCAAATCAATGGCTTGGTTGTATAATACTTCTACATCTGTAAATCGTTCAATATTTTGCAAAATATTTTCTTCCGCTTTAGGAAATATTTTTTGAATGCTTGGTATTAATTCGTTTCTAAAATAATTACGGGTATAATCGTTTTGTGCATTGGTGCTATCAGTTACAAATGCTAAATTATTTTCTGTTGCAAACGTTTCTATATCTATTCTTTTTGCAAACAAAAGCGGACGAATAATTTTATTAACTTTAGGTAAAATTCCCCTAAAACCCTTAACCCCAGTGCCTCTAAAAAAATTAATGAGTACGGTTTCTATATTGTCGTTGGCATGGTGAGCAGTAAGAAGCCAATTGGCAATAGGCAATTGGCAATTGGTTTCATTTACTTCATTGCTTATCGCACATTGCTTATTGCCTATTAATTCATTAAACCACTCATAACGTAAGTTTCTTGCCGTTTCCTCAATTGATGTTTTATGTTTTGTAGCTTCAGCATTTGTGTCAAATTGTTGCACAAAAATTTCTACCTTATATTTTGCAGCCAAGTCTCTCACAAATTTTTCATCTCTATCACTCTCGGCTCCTCTTAATTTAAAGTTGCAATGTGCAATGGCAAAATCAAACGCTGCTTGATGGCAAAGTTCACAAAGCACTACACTATCTACACCACCGCTTACAGCAAGTAGCAGTTTATCTTTTGGTAAAAAAAGATGGTGTTGTTTTATGTAGTTTTTAAATTGTTTTAACATATTGTAGTTGTTTCACACAACGAAGCAAAGTTAACAAAGTACACAATGTTGTTTACTTTGTAGTCCTAGTTACTTTGTGTGAAATAAAAAAGTTCAAAAATGATTTGTAGTACACGAGTAATTATTGTTTTCTTTTTAATAAAAAGAAAACACAACTAAGTACCCTTGACAATGAAACTGATAAAAGAATAAATGATGACTACCCAAAAAAATAAAACATAATCTTCAATTCATTCTGTTTTATTCCCCCTCCTTCGGTGGGGTTAGCGGAGGCTACTCCTCCACATCCTCCTTTGCTCCCATCAACTCATTATAACTGTGCATATCCCCTGCCCTTTTGGCTTCTAACATTCCACGTTCATAAATTTTTATGGCTTTTTCAAAATTACCAGCCCTTTCTAACAACTTGCCTAAATGATAATAACTGCCCACATAAGTTGGCTCTCTTAATAGCAATTCGTTAAACAAATTTCTGGCTTCCTCATCCTCACCAACCTTTATATATTCCAATGCCAGTGCATGTTGCAAAAAACTATCCTTGCCATTTTGTTTAAGATATTCCACTAATTTTTCTATTCTGCTCAAAATTTTATTATTTTATTTTTAATTTTCAAATGTTCCTTTATCTTTGCATTAGTTGCATAAACAACCAATTTACCTCACCCAATCCCTCTCCAAAAAAAGAGGGTGGAAAAAGTTTATATTTGCAGTATGAAAATTTTAGTTTGTATAAGTAAAACTCCCGATACAACGGCAAAAATAGCCTTTGCAGATAACAACACAAAGTTTGCTGCCGAAGGAGTTCAGTGGATTATAAATCCTTACGACGAATGGTACGCTTTAGTAAGAGCAATTGAGCTTAAAGAAGCCGATGCCACTACAACCATTAGTTTAGTAACCGTTGGCAGTGCCGATGCCGATCCAATTATTCGTAAAGCCCTCGCCCTTGGCGGCGATGACGCTATTCGTATTAATGCAGATAGCCATGATAGCTACTACATTGCAAGCCAAATTGCAGCTGTTGCAAAAGAAGGCGGCTACGATTTAATTTTTACAGGTAAAGAAACAATTGACTATAACGGCTCCAGCATTGGTGGTATGGTTGCCGAGTTGTTGGATTTGCCTTATATTTCTTTAGCTACAAAATTTGATATTGCTGGCACAACTGCCACAGTGGTTAGAGAAATTGAAGGTGGCGAAGAAACCAACCAAGCAAATTTACCATTGGTAGTAAGTTGCCAAAAAGGAATGGCAGAACAACGCATACCTAACATGAAAGGCATTATGGGTGCAAGAACAAAACCTCTTAAAATTGTTGAGCCAACTGCTGTTGATGTATTAACAACCATTGCAAGTTTTGATTTACCGCCTGCAAAAGCTGGAGTTAAATTGGTAAGTGCAGATACTCCAGAGGAATTGGTGAGATTGTTGCATGAAGAGGCGAAGGTGTTTTAAAAGCCCCTTCTATCTCCCCCAACGGGGGAGGAAATAAGACTGACTGTGCAATAAATGGTGATTTGTCATTTCGACGATAGGAGAAATCTAATTATGTACTTAGCTTTTGTACTACTATTAAACATCGTTGTGTCACTCACTTGTACGTTTAGTTCTTTATTCATCGCATTAGATTCATAACTACTTTTGCAAATGCAATGTGTGGTTGGTTATATAAGTAAAAATTAAATCAATTATCCATTAATAAATTATCAATTACAATGGTATTAGTATATCTAGATTTAACCGACGGTCAATTAAAAAAGTCAACGTTTGAAGTTGCTTCATATGCTGCACAAACTGCAAAACTTTTAGGTACAAACGCTGAGGCAATTGTATTGGGCAATAGTGCCGATGATTTAAGCAGCCTTGGCAAATACGGCATTACAAAAGTGCATACGGTAGCAGTTGCTTCAACTTTTGATGCACAAGTATTTACCAAGGTAATTGCAGATGCTGCCACACAATTAGGTGCAACTGTTGTTGTGTTTAGTAACAACTTAAATGGCAAAGCTATTGCTCCACGTTTAAGTGTACGATTAAAAGCAGGCTTAGTAAGTGGTGCTGTAGCCTTACCAGATACTAGCAATGGTTTTGTGGTAAAGAAAAACGTATTTAGTGGTAAAGCCTTTGCAAATGTTAGCATTCCAACTGCGGTAAAAGTAATTTCGTTAAACCCAAACTCATTTAATATAGTGGCTACCGATGGTGTTGCCGAAGTTGCTGCATTTGATGCAACGGTTGATGCACCAAAAATTCAAATAACGGCTACTAATAAAGTAACTGGCGAAGTATCATTAACAGAGGCAGAAATTGTAGTAAGTGGTGGCCGTGGTTTAAAAGGCCCAGAAAACTGGGGCTTAGTTACCGACCTTGCAAAACTATTAGGTGCTGCTACAGCTTGTAGCCGTCCAGTGGCAGATATACATTGGAGACCACATCATGAGCATGTAGGGCAAACAGGTATTGCCATTGCACCAAACTTATATATTGCCATTGGTATTAGCGGCGCCATACAACATTTGGCTGGTGTAAATCGTAGCAAAACTATTGTAGTAATTAATAAAGACCCAGAAGCTCCGTTTTTTAAAGCGGCAGATTATGGAATTGTTGGCGATGCTTTTGAAGTAATGCCAAAAATTATTGAAGCAGTGAGGAAGTTGAAGGGGGCGTAAATAAAGAGATATTGATGATACTGATTTAGGCCGATTAAAAACAGATTTTTTCTATCATTTCGAAGGGGTTTTCTGTCATTTAAACGAAGGAGAAATCTAATGTAAAATATAGTAAAGCCTTTCAATTAATTTTGAAGGGCTTTTGTTTTTAGCTTACCGTCTTTTCGCCTTATCGGCAATTAATTTTAACCGAAAAGACGGTAAGACTAAAAGAGATTTTTATATTTGATATTCTTAATTTCGTTAACTTCTTTATGGTTAAATTTTAGATAATGAAAAAAATAATACTGTGCCTTGTTTTAAATTGGATGAGTTTGATGGTTTTAGGGCAGGAGAATTTTGAGGGAGTAGTAGTTTATCAAAATAGAGATAATAAAACTACAAATAACATTAGTAAACTTGTTGCTTATTTCAAGGAAAATTTTATTAGGGTTACTAGTTATAAAAAAGTAAAAATTGGGGAACTAGATACAACAATAAAAGAAAAAGAAATTCTAGTTGATTTGAAAAATGGGTTTGCATATAATTTTCAAGGGATGACAAACTTAGTATTTAAAGATTCAATCATAAATGATAAATTATTTAACGAAGGAAAAGTATTTTTAAAAAATATTGATAGTGAAGTCAAAATTTTAGGGCAAGAATGTATTGTTACTAGAATAGATAGTACTAATGATATAACAACTAATATTCCATTTATACAAAATTTAGAGTTTTTTTACGCAAAAAAATTATTTTTTAAAGTTCCAATTCAATATAAATTTTATGAAGGTTCAATTTTTTTAAGTAATGGAATTAATTTAGGATTAGGGATGAAGTTTGAAATCCCTGAAAAAGATAGTTTAGTGAATATAAGCCTTATTGCTACAAATATTGAAAAGTATAACTTAAACGATAGTATTTTTATAATTCCAGATTCAGTTAAAATTTTTGATTCAAGGAACTTTAAAAATGAACTCTTGCAAGAATTTAATAAAGAG
>JANNWD010000269.1:0-13440 GCA_031408315.1 Bacteroidota bacterium | reverse complement strand
TACAAGCTCAAACTAAATCGGCTAAAAAAGAAACAAAGCCAACAACTGCCACAAAGCCAACGGTTGAAAAAAGTAATACCACACCTAATGCAACAGGTAAAACATTAGAAATAAAAAGAACAGGAATAGACACCCATATTAAAAAAAGCGGACAATAACTGTTTGTTAAAACGTATGCTTTTATTTTCACAAATTAACCGCATAAATAATAAACATCACTTACAAATTGCACAAAGTTGTATACATGCAAATGGTGTTTTTGCTACAAAAAAATTTTATAAAGGGCAAGTAATTGAAAAAGCACCAATAATAATTGGCACCCAAAAAGATTATACTTATTTGGAACATACTGCATTACATGATTATTATTTTTTACTAGACAATGATTATAAAAAATTTGCATTAGGGCTGGGTTTTAGCAGTTGGTATAACCATGCTTGCCCTGCTAACGCCAGTTATAAGATAAATATAAAAAAACAATTTATACTTTTTGTTGCTTTTACAACTATTAATGCTGGAGAAGAAGTAACTATAAATTACAATGGCTATCCCACTAACAACAACTCTATACAATTCACAATTAATTAATTATTGTAATGATACCACTTTACATAAAAACTGTAAAAGCAAAAGGTAGAGGTGTTTTCAGTTATCGTAAAATTGAAAAAGGTTGCATAGTAGAGATTTGTCCATTATTAATTTTTACAACAGCAGATGTTGATTTTTTGTTAAGCACATTTATAAAACAATACTGCTTTAGTTTTATAGAAGAAAAAAATGAAATAACCATAGCTATGGGTTTTGGCTGCCTATATAACCATGCCTGCCCAGCAAATGCTCATCATTTTTTAAATACTGATAAAAAAATAATGACCATTACAGCCTTAACAACCATTAAACCACATACAGAAATTTTAATTAATTATAACGGTGCATTTAATGATGAAAAAACAGAGTGGTTTACAAATAGAAATATTGAAATTAAAAAGTAGAATTTTCTTTTTTCCATCATAACACATATCCTTAACATACCCTTGCCCTACCACTCCCTAAACAAAACTAGCCATTAGTTTAATGTATGTAAACTAGTAATTATTAGATACTACATTTAATATGTATTTTTTGAAATACAATTATTTATAATCAGCCAACAAAATTATAACCATAAACTTATTTTTATGACGGTGATACAACAAAAACAATACACTACCATTAATAAAGTAATTGCCATTTTAATACCCATTGTAGGGCTTATATCCTTTATTTTGTTTTGGAGCAAAGAAAGTAGTATGCATATTGATTTAAAAGGTTTGAATTCAATATTCTTTGGGGCACTTGTTATTGCATTTTTAGCAAGTTTGGTAAATCTTAAAAAAAGCTATTCCAGCAATTTTGGAAATGGCGGTAATACAGGATCTTTGGTGTTTAATATTATTGTTGTGGTAGTAGTTGTTTTGTGTTTAGCCTTAACTGTAATGCTTTTTGGCAGGTTTAAATCATCTGTACTACTAATATTATTAATGCTACTTACCATATTAGTTGTATTTATAAAAAACATAAAGTATCATTTACTATTGAAAAAAAAATATTCAACTAATTAAAAAATAGTTGGTTTTTACGAACTATAAATTTTCAATTTCATTTAGTAAGCAACACTTACTAAGTGAGAAAAAAGAAATAATATTTTTACAAAATGTGTTTTCTATTTATTTACATCAAAACATTTATTTATGAAAAAAATACTTTTATTAATATCGTTTAGCCTATCAATAGATTATTTGTTTGCACAAAACGATCCGTTTCAAAAACTACTAACCGAAGCTGCAAAACACCAAGTGCAAAAAAAAATATTGCCACAAAAAACTATTTCTACTAGTAACCCTCTTTGGCAAGCCCTAGCCAAGGCTCCAATTAACACTACTCCTTTAACTTATGTAGATAAAAATAATAACCCATTAGCAGTAGATAAAATGGTAACATTACCAGATGGTAGCCAAATAACGGCAAGGGAATATATTGACAGGCTTAATGAATTAGAAAAAAAATTAAACGAAAAAGGATACACTTTAAGGAATAGTCCGCAAACGCAAAAAGTATCCAAAATGGTTACTACTAAAACATTTTTGGCAGATAAAGTTTTAAGTTTACCCAAACTCTTAAGCCCCATTAAAACAAAAGAAGAATTAGCAAGATTAATGAAGCCAGAGCGGTCTATAGGCGGATTAACGTTGAAACCAGTTGGCAGCTATACCAACTCAGAAGCCGAAGTAATAAACAAAAATAATTTTGCTTTGAATGGTGCTGGCTCCATAAGCTTTACAAGTGCAGGTACAAGGCCACCTTTAGTAAAACCTGCATTACCACCAGGCACAATGGTTGGCAGTACACCCAAACCAAAACTGCTAAAAGCCTTTAATGGAGATGATACTAAGGAATGGGCTGTGGGTAATCCAGAACTGCTTTCTGCTGGTATAAAAGCAACGTTAAATAGAACTTTAAAAATATTTCCTTTTGACCCCGAAAGTCCTGAAACAAGTTTATCGGAATTTAAATTTAGAACAGAGGGAAAAGTGTATGCTTCACTTTTTGGAAATTCGCTAAATTTATTTGAAGCCACTGGCGAATTTTATGCACCACAGTTTGCAGCTAAAAAGATGACTGCAAAAATTCAAGTAACAGCTTTAGGCATTACTATTTTTAATTTAGATGAAAGCTATCAGCAATCAATTATTGTACAAGGGTTTAAAGGCAGAGAGGTTGATTATTCAATACCAATAGATATACCAATTGCTTGGGGCTTTAATTTTACTGGAAAGGTTGGCATTAAAGGTAGAGTTGGCTTTGCTTATGATGCTGGCATTTATAGAACATTATTAACAGCATCTGTACAGCCACTTGCCGAGTTAAAAGCTTATGCAGAGGCTGGTGTTAGTATTTTTGGTGTAGTAAAAATTGGTGCTGGTGGTACGTTAACTTTAATAAAAGCAGAAATTGACCTAAGAGCGTTGGCTGGTATTTGGGCTCAAAATTCGGGGCAAATTGTAATGGGAGAAAACCACTGGTTTACAGCCAACATTAATATGTTAAGCGGTCTTTTATACTTGTATGTAGAACTTTGTGTGCCAGATTGGGTACCCTTTGTTGGAGGAGAATGTAAAAGATTTGAACATGATTTATTTTATTGGGAAGGCTATAATATAGCTGCTACCATAGCTGAAGGTGGCTCTTACAGTGTAATACCAAATACATGGGTATATGAGCAAATGGGTATGAGTTCAAACTAATATTTTTATCTAAAGAGAAAATTATTATTGATTCAATATTAATTTTCTCTTTAGGTTATTTTTTTAAAAAATATTATCTCCCTAAAAATTAGAGGAGTAAATACTGTTAATGATAAAAGAAATATTTAAAATTAAAAACATTTTTTCAAAGTTTTTAATAGCAAACATACTATTCATTGTTGTTCAATCTTGTGGCATAAGTAAAAATGCACCAGTTTACAAACACCTATATACGATGGAGCTTAAAAGTGAAGGCTACAGCAATATTAATTTACTAATTCAGCAAGATTCAATTCAAAAAAAAAGAGCTTCATTTTTTAATACTGAGGAACTTAAATATGTTTCTGTTAGCTTAAACTGTAGCCTATCAAAAATACAATTAACGCTAAATAATGACGGCAGCTACACCAATGCTTATACTATAATAAACCCAATATTAACCATTACAAATGATGGAGTAAATTCACAAACTGCCGATTTATTAAAACAATTAATACTACCATTTTTTTGTAAAATAGATAAAGCCGGAAGCATCCTATCAATAACTACAGACAGTGTTACAGATAACATTACTCAAAAACTACAAAAAGAAATTATTAGCCGTTTTCAATTTGTAACCACCGATACCAATAAATATAAATGGCAAATAAAAGAAGAAAATACAATTGGTAACTATACCGCCAATTACAAACAACTTAATAATGATAGTGGGTACCGCCATTATTTAAAAACAATTCGTAGCCCAATTTTTACAACTCAAAATAATGTAAAACAAAAAACAGAAATAGATAGCTATAATAATATTGATATAGACTCCATAGGGCAGATTTTAAAAATAAACGTTTCCGAAACCATTATAACAAGTATAAATAAAGATACCCTTAGTGCTATCGGTAATAAATTAACTATAGCTTTTGATAAAAGCAGTATTGCTGAAAATACAGAAATACAAAATCTAGTGTTATTATTAAAAAAGAAAAATTATTCAAATTGGATGCCCCTACACCAAATTATAACTGCCAAAAAAATTTTAGAGCAAGCATATAAAAGCACACTTGGTAGCAACACTAAGGAAACTTTATTTAAACAAATTGAATTACTAAAACCAGGCAATAAGGAAGCAGAAGACTCATTGGTATTAAAGCTTAGAGCATTTGCATGGCTATCGGCTAAAGACTGTATTGAAATAGCAAACAGATTAATAAAAGAAAATAGTAATAGTACCACTTTTGCACTATTATCAAAGGCTTTAAGTATTACAGAAACAACAGAAGCTACTACCCAAATAGCAAGAATAATTAAATTACGAAAAAATGAAGAACAATTGGTTTTAGCATTTATGCCCATACTTGCAACCACCAAATACCCAACAACAGAGGCAATAAATATTTTAAAAGAACTAACTATTGATAGTAGCATAACGGCAGCAATTACTTCAACCGCTCAATTGGTATTAGGTGGTATGGCTTATAATTTAAGAGCTACAGATAATGTAAAAGCAGAGGCCACTACTCAATTTCTATATACTCAGCTTTTACACACAACAGATACTATACAAAAGCTACTTGTGTTGGGCAACACAGGGTCTGCAAGTATTTTACCTTTGTTAAAAAATGTACTTTCTCAATCATCAACCAATGTTAAACTAATTGCAATTGGTGCTTTGCGTTTTATACAGCATATAGAAGTCGATAATTTATTATACCAATTGGTAATAAGTAAACAAAATAAAATAAAACTTAAAGCAAAAGAGATAATAGAATTTAGAGAGTCTAACAAACAGGGGGTCTTTAAATATTAATTTACAAATTGCATTATTTTTTTGTAGCAAACACTCTTTACTATAATTTTTAATAATAAAAAGTACATAAGAAAACCATTAATAAAGAAATTTATTCTCTCCATATTCCTACAATCAAATATTATCTGCTATAATTCCTTATGTTATTACCAGCAGTAAAACATCCGCTTACTTAATGAATGATACCGTTTATTGGTTTTGTATAAAAAAAAATGTAGAGTACTCTATCTTTCAAAAAAAATACAAAGTATTTTGTTTGCAATTTTACCGATGGGTACTATCCAGTTTTTCTAAAAAAATTCAATTATTAAATAACATTAATTAAAAATATAGAATTATGAAAAAGGTAAATCTTGTTTTAAAATTATATTTTTTACTTATTACTTTATCCCTCTTTTTAGCTTCATGTGGTTCAAGCAACAGTGAGTCTGTAGTAGGCAAATGGAAAGTGAGGTACACATCAGTTATTGGGCCAGATGGTAATCCGGATGAAGAGGCAGGTCGTTCATTTAGTTTCTCCTATACTGGAAGAATTTATGAATTTAAGAAAGATGGCTCGTTTACTAGTTACCTTCCTAACGATAGTGCAAAATACACTGGCACATGGAATGAAGGGCAAAAAGATAGTGAACAGAAGTATAAAGATTTAAGTAAAGACAAATACACTATTGTACTTCGTTGGAAAACAGAAAATGGTGGTAATCTTACATACTTATGGACTACCCTTATCCCCGAAAATAAAAGTATTATAATGGCTGATGAGTTAATATTAATTGTGGAGCCTGAAATGAGGGACGGCTACTTAAGCTTAGCATTAAGTAAAGAAAAATAGAAAATACTATTAGGTGAGGTTAATTCATTATTAAAAATATTTAAGATGAAAATATTTTTTAAACTATTTTATTTAGTGCTATTTTTTAATACTACTATACTAGCACAGCCTTATTATAAATGGGCTGTTACACCAACCACTGCAGCTGTAAATAACACATCTATTTATGGCAAAATAGTTAAGCAAGATAAAGATGGATATATATATACTATTGGTATTTTTAGAGGGACAGTTGATTTTGACCCAAGTGCAGGTGTTACAAACCTTACAGCCAATGGGACAGAAAATTTTATTCAAAAATTAGATAAAAATGGCAATTTAATTTATGCTGTAAATTTAGGAAAATCAACTATTAATGATTTCTGTATTGGAAAAAGTGGAGCAATATATATGGTAGGCGTTTGGACAGCCAATTGGGATGCTGACCATGGCCCAGGAGAATTTTTGTTAACAAACACTAATGGTGGTACAGTAGAAATATTTATTAAAAAAATTGATGCAACCGCTAATTTTATTTGGGCAAAAAGTATTGGCAGTATTGGTAATGATTATGCAATTACTATAGCGTTAGACAAAGATGAAAGTATTTACTTTTCTGGATATTCTAATAACGCCACTACATTTATGGATTTTGACCCTGGCCCTGGAGAATTTTTATTACAAGGATATAACGGTTCAGATATTTTCTTTGAAAAATTAAATTCAAATGGGCAGTTTAATTGGGTAAAGGTACTTGGTACGGAAAATTCCGAAAGAGCTGAAAAAATATTAGTTGACGAAAACTATACTATTTATTTATGCGGAAGCTTTAGGAACAATATAAATTTTAATCCTTCTGGCACTCCAATAATTTTAACAAATACTGGAGCTAGTACAACCGAAGATGCTTTTATTGCAAAGTTTGACAGTGCCCGTAATTGTATTTGGGCAAAAAGTTTTGGGAGTGTAAATAATGATTTCTTTAATAATCTATCGCTTGATGTTGATGAAAATTTAGTAATAGCTGGAACATTTAAAGGAACTGTTGATTTTGATCCATCACCTACAAACGTTTTTAATTTAACTTCTGTAGGCAGCGGTTTTGATATTGGTGTATTAAAATTAACCAATGATGGCAATTTTATTTGGGCAGTAAAATATGGAGGAGAGGGTATTGGGCTAAGTAGTAACGATGGCGATGAAACATGTAGTGGCATTGCAACGGATATAGTTGGCAATGTATATTTAACTGGAGAGTTTGCCTATGTTGTTGATTTTGACCCATCTCCAAGTATTTTTAATTTAACCTCTGCCAATTTACCAAATGGTAATCCAAGTATAGATATTTATATAATGAAACTCAATAATGCAGGTAATTTTGCATGGGCAAATAAAATTGGTGCAGGCAGTAGAGAAACACCATACAATTTAATTGTAGATAACATTTTTAATTTTTACGCCGTTGGTAATTTGTATGGTTTTTTTTCTACCGATGTTGATTTTACTGCTGGCACAGATAATAGAAGCGGTAATAATTACAATATACTTATAGAAAAGGGAGGTGAATGTAATAGCAGTTCTACCACTCCTTTTGTAGCCAACAGCAATCAAAGTACCACAAAAAATCATCTTGTAAATAAAGTAAAGCATTATATTATTGAAAACAATGTTTGTAATACACTTATTACAAAAATAAAATCTAACGGAACTAACCCTATTAATGGGAATGTAACTGCTAAAGTTTGGATTGAAGCTACTCAACCCAATCAGTTTGTAAAAAGACATTATGAAATAACGCCAGAAACAAATGCACTTTCAGCCACTGCTTCTATTACCGTTTATTTTACACAACAAGAATTTAATGATTTTAATAGTGTAAACATCATTAAAATGCCAATTACCCCTACAGACTCAACTGGTATGGCAAATATTAGGATTGAGAAGAGGGGTGGTACAAGTAATAATGGCACAGGATTACCTACTACATACACTGGCAATATTGAAACAATAACCCCGTTGCCAAATAATATTTTTTGGAATGAAAATGCAGTACGATGGGAAATAAGTTTTGATGTAACTGGTTTTAGCGGTTTTTTTGTAAAAACAATTGCAACAGTTTTACCATTAAATATTTTAACTTTTACTGGCACTCACATTACTAATGCCAACCAATTAAACTGGATAACTACTAATGAAGTAAATACCGATTATTTTGTAATAGAAAGGAGTACTGATGGTATAAATTTTGCAAATATTGGCCAAGTAAATACAACTAATAGCCCTAGCAATAGTACCTATATTTTTACAGATAATAATTTGCAAAATGATATTTATTTCTATCGCTTAAAAATAATAGACAATGATGGATTTTTAAAATATTCAAAAACGATTAAAATAATAAATAACAAAAACCAGTTATTAACTATTTCCTCTTATCCAGTTAAAAATGCAGTAATAATAAGTGGATTACAAAGTAAAGGTATTTTAAAACTACTAAGCTTAGATGGTAAACTTTTACACCAACAAAACATAAATACACAAACTATTACAGTGAGTTTACAAGGTTATGCAAATGGTATTTATCTCGTATCTTATAACAACAACAAAAACATAGTTGTAAAAAAAATTATTAAACATTAATTAAGGTATAAATAAATTCATCAATACCACAAAAATCATAACCAAATATTAGCAACTTTTATATTTATGTAATAGTGAAGATTAAATTGAAGTTTATTTAATTTAGATAGCAATGAAAAAAATAAAAATAGTAATACTATTTAGTTTAATTTGGTTTTGGAATAACAATATCTCCTATTCAAAACATAATATATCATCTCCTTCATTAACCCAATTTCAACCACAAAAAAACGACTCATTTGAGTTGGAATTATCTTATGCCCATGCACCAATACATTATCAAGCAACCGATAAATTAAATTTAAAAGCCGATATGCTTACTAGTTTAAACTACGACGGTAATTGGATAGCTGATGACAATTGGGATAACTTTAATAAAGGTAATTTTAGTGCGGTAGTTTACTATTCAGTGTCCGAAACAAAATCAAACTGGTTTATTCTTTATTCATTTTATCATCCCAAACGTTTGATGAAGAATAACAAAGGTGAAGAACACGAAAATGATATGCAAGGAATTTTATCCGTCATAAAAAAAAACAAATCAACTTATGGTGATTTGGAGTTTATGCTTACAGTTGCAAACAACCACTTTTACTCATTTGCAAAAGAAAAGCTAATTAAATTTGGAAAAAATGAGCCAATAGATGGTAAAATTTATTTTACAGATTGGCAAAAGCATAAGCACCCCAAAACTTACCAAGAAGCTAAAACACATGGCATTAAAGCATTTGCTACTATTGATAATTTTTTGGGCAAAAAAAATAAAAATGGTATAATTTATTATCCTTCAAAAAAAAGTACATCTCCTCCACTTTCTACGGAAAACTCAAAAGCGTATTACCAATTAGTTAGTTTAACAAGTAATACCAGTATTTGGGAAATACAATTAAATGAAGCAGAAACGATTAAAGAGAATAACATTTTTTTTGCAAAATGGTGAGTAATAAAGGGAAACAAAACAAATGACTGTGGAAACGGAGTAACTATTAATTGCAAAGAAGATGCAGGTAATATGCCTTGGAATTGGGTTGATGCAAACCATAGTAAAATACATTACCCAGGTATATTAGCATTAGACCCTGTTGAAATTGTTTTATACTATTTTAAAACACAAGGTTATCAAAATGATTTGTATTTGAAAAATCCATTCTTACAATCCTTATACTTAAAGGGTTTTAACAATAAAAAATTACCCATCGGCATGAGCACTTTAATTGACTTAAATAAATTGTACAAAAAAATAAACTTAAAATAATATATATTAATATACAAAAAAGCCGTTTGATAAAAATATCAAACGGCTAAAACCTAAACTGTATATAGAAAAAGAATAACTATTTTTTAATTTGCCCCACCCATACTTTTTTACCTTGTAGTTTTTTTACAAAATACATTATGCCAACAAATATAAAAAAGAAGGGACCTAAAAATCCAAATGCGGCTATCCATTTACCACCATAAAATTTTTCCATTGGGCGGCGAAGGCGTTCGGCTATTATGTACATACTTGGTACCATTATTAGGGTTAAAAAGAAGGAGAAGATTAATCCAAAGATAATCGTCCAGCTTAATGGTCCCCAAAACACCACACTATCGCCACCAAAGAAAATATGTGGATTTAGGTGTTGAAATAAGGATACAAAATCTATATTAAACCCAACTGCCAATGGTAATAAGCCCATAATGGTAGCAACTGCAGTAAGTAATACAGGGATAATTCTAATTCGCCCTGCTTGTATCGCTGCCTCTCTTGTTTTCATTCCTCGTCCTCGTAATTCATCGGTAAATTCAATTAATAAAATACCATTTTTAATTACAATGCCGGCCAAGCCTACAATACCTACTCCAAGCATAATAGTAGCAATCGTCATTCCTGTAACTGCATAACCTAATAACACCCCAATTATTGAAAAGAAAATTTCACTCATTACAATAAAAGGTTTGCTCATGCTATTAAATTGTAACACTAGTATTAAAAATATTAACAGCATAGCTATTAACATTGCACCACCTAAAAAAGAAGATGTTTCTTTTTCTTGCTCACTTTGTCCACTTAATTTTATGTTAACATCGGCTGGTATTTTTGTTTTGGTTCTAAAATCGTCAATTTTTGTTTGTAGCTCTTCATTTACTTTGCCCACCATTGTAGGATCTAGTACATTACTTTGTAACTGTATAGTACGTTTTACATTTTTACGTTTAACCCCACCTGTTGTATTGGTATAATCTATTTTGGCTACAGAACTTATTGGAATGGATTTAATACGCATTGTATTCATATCCATAAATGTAATACGCATATTCATTAAGTCGGTAATATTATTACGTATTAGATCGCTACTGCGTAATTGAATTTTATATTCCTCTTCGCCTTCTTTTAGTTTACTCACTTCTTTACCAAAAACAGCAGTACGTATTTCCATTCCTATTTGTCCTGTACTTAAGCCTTCCATCATCGCTTTTTCTCTATCTACATTTATGCTAATTTCTGGATTGCTTAAATCAACATTACTTTGTAAATTTTCTACCCCATCTACTGGATTAACATCTAAATAAGCAAATAACTGTGAAGATACTTTTGCAATTTCTTCAAAGTTATCGCCACTAATTTCAATATTTACTGGAGGGTCGGTTGGTGGACCACCATCTTCTTGAGCTACCTCAATACTTGCACCAGGTATACCTTGTACGGCTTTACGTATTTCTTCTTTAAATGGCATTGTTTGCTTGCCGTGTCTTTTTTCGTACTCAATAAAACTTATTTGTATTCTGCCCAAATTACTTTGAACACTTCTGTTATTATCCTGTGGGTTATTGGCACTTGCTGCTACATTTGTAATAATACTTTCTACAATTCCATTTGCTTTTGTGGGTAGTTCATTGGCTAAAACTTTTTCTACTCTTTTTTCTAAAATACGAGTAACACTATCTGTATAATTAGCATTTGTACCTACAGGCATTTTTAAATACACATAAATAAAATTAGGGTCTCCACTTGGGAAGAAGGTAGACTTATTTCCTCTTACCATCAATAACGCTAACGATACTACGAAAAGAACAAATAAGGAAGCAAACATCCACACTGGTCTCCATCCTTTTAATACCCACCGTAAAAGTTTTTCATACCTATCCATTAATTTAGGTAACGCCTTATGTTGAAAACGATAAATTATATTCTTTAATAAATAAGCATTTAGTACAACTAATGCAGCCATAATTAATAAGAAATTGCCAAAACCATGTAAAGTAAATTTTTGTGCAGTAATTGCCGCAGCATCTGTACCTAAGTTACCCACTTGTGTACCTACAATAAATCCAAGAATATTCAGTAATACGCCCATTATTATCATACCCCAAAACCACCATTTTTTAAAGATACTTTTTGCAGGTTGTTCATGCTCTTTACCCTCTGGCTTCATAAAACTTACTGCAAAAACTGGGTTAAAAACAAACGCTACAATTAATGAAGCTGCTAAAGTTAAAATTAGCATGGTGGGCAAGTAAATCATAAACTTACCTATTAATCCTTTCCAAAAAAGTAAAGGAAAAAATGGTGCTAATGTAGTGGCTGTACCTGCTAGCACAGGTATAAAAACTTCACCAGCCGCTTCTTTGGCACTTTTAGTAATGGGTACTTTTCCATTGGCATAAATACGATGGGTGTTTTCAATTACCACAATGGCGTCATCTACAATAATACCTAACCCAAAGAGTAATGCAAAAAGTACAATAAAATTTAGCGTAACGTTTGTGCCAATTATTGCTGTGGCAACAGGCAAAAACATAAATGCAACAAACACACTTAGCGGCACACTTAACGCCACAAAAAATGCATTAGTTACTCCCATAAAAAACATCAAAATAATGAGTACCAAAATAAAGCCAATAATAATAGTATTTACTAACTCATTAAAGGAAGTTTTTGTTTGCTTACTTTGATCGCCAGTTATTACTACTTTTAAATCTTTAGGTAATTCATCTTTTGCTTGCATTTCGGTTACTGCAGCTTTAACTTTATCGGCACAGTTTATTAAATTTTCGCCTGCTCGTTTTACAATATTAAGTGTAACCACATTTTTTCCATCTAATCTAGCATAGCTTTCCTTTTCTTTTACCGTATCTTTTAATTGAGCAATATCTTTTAAATAAACGGTAGCTCCTTGTGCACTACTTCGTACTACAATATCTTGTAGGTTTAAGGCACTTTTAAATTGCCCTTTAACCATAATGGTTCGTTTCATATTTCCTACATCAACCAAACCGCCAGTGATATCGCTATTTTCTCTACTTATAGCATTTTCAATATCCATAAAAGATATTCTTGCTAAACTCATTTTGTAAGGGTCAACATTTATTTGAATTTCTCTTTCGGGTGCTCCTACAATTTCTGCCCTTGTAACTTCGGTTAGTTCTTCAAATTTATCCTGCATTTTATCTGCATAATATTTTAACTTTAACCCATCATAATCGCCACTTACGTTGACAAACATTATTGGCAATTCACTAAATGCAAATTCTTGTACATTAGGTTGTTGCGTTAAATCATTCGGCAAATCTGTTTTTGCTTTATCAATAGCATCCTTTACTTTTTGCTTAGCAATTTCTGTTTTTACGTCGGTATCAAACTCAACTACAATAAGACTATAATCGGTTTGAGAGGTGCTTTGTATTTTATTAACCTTAGCACCACTAATCCCTTTTAATTGTTTTTCAATAGGCCTTGTAACTAAGTTTTCAATATCTTTTGGAGAGTTACCAATGTGTACAGTAACTACCGAAATTGTTGGTACTACAATATCTGGAAACTGCTCTTTAGGCATTGTATTAAACTTGTATAACCCAAATAATGATATAAGTACAGCAATAATATACACTGCGGTTTTATTATCAACAGCCCAACTTGT
>JANNWD010000268.1:0-1629 GCA_031408315.1 Bacteroidota bacterium | reverse complement strand
CGCACCCGCGGCCGCGTCACCCCGCCCGAGCCCATCATCAAAGCCTTCCACAACATCCAGTGCCGCGACGCCGTGCTCGCGTGGGAGCGCACCGAGCCCGTGCTCGATGCCCACGGCCAGCCCGTCACGCGCTGGGATGGGCGGACGACGAAGAAGCATCCCGTCACCGGCGAAGACGTGCCCGATGAAACTGCGCGCGTCCCGCTCCTCGACTACGTGAACCCTCGCCCCGCCGACTGGCCGGAGTCGGATTTCATCGTCGGCAATCCGCCGTTCATCGGGACGGCGAGAATGCGCGACGCGCTCGGCGACGGCTACACCGAGGCCGTGCGGAAAACGTATCCCGACGTGCCGGAGTCCGCCGACTTCGTCATGTATTGGTGGCACAAAGCCGCGCTCCTCGTGCGGGAGGGAAAAGCCGCGCGCTTCGGCTTCATCACCACGAACAGCCTGCGGCAGACCTTCAACCGCCGCGTCGTCGAAGGGCATTTGTCCGGCACGGTGCCGGTCCCCGCCCCGCTCTTAAGCCCGGAGGGCTTGCGGAAATTAGCCGGTGGTGAAACCACCGGACCCCGTCAACAAACGGAACGCACCCCGGCAGGGGTGCCGGAAACTTCCCGCGCCCCTGCCGGGGCGCAATCGCCTGTGGCGCGTGATCCGGTGGTTTCACCACCGGCTAATTTCCGTCAGCCCTCCGGGCTGGCAGAGGCCGCGCGAGAAATGGTGAAACCTCTCTCGCTGGTCTTCGCGGTGCCGGATCATCCGTGGGTGGACAGCGCGGACGGAGCTGCCGTCCGCATAGCCATGACCATCGGCGCTGCGGGTGCGAGTGAGGGGCGGCTCGTCGAAGTCGTCGAGGAAATCGAAACCGGTGAGGATGCGGCGAAAGTCACGCTCACCGAGCGCACCGGACTGCTGCATGCGAACCTCGCCGTCGGCGCGAACGTCACCGCCACCGTTCCGCTGGAAGCCAACAGCGGTCTCGCGCATCGCGGGTTTCAGCTCATCGGTTCCGGCTTCATCGCCACCCGCGAAGAGGCTTCCGCGCTTGGTCTTGGGCGTGTGCCCGGTTTGGAACGCCACATCCGCGAGTATCGTAACGGGCGCGACCTCACCGACCGCCCGCGCGGAGTCTTGGCAATCGACTTGTTCGGCCTGACCGAGAATGAACTCGGCGTGCAGTTCCCGGAGGTTTATCAGCATGTCCTTACGCGGGTGAAACCGGAGCGCGACGCGAACAACCGCGAGAGCTATCGCCGCAACTGGTGGGTCTTTGGCGAACCGCGCCGTGAGATGCGCCCGGCGCTCGCGGGCTTGCCGCGATACATCGCCACCGTCGAGACGGCGAAGCATCGCATCTTCCAATTTCTCGACACCACCATCGCGCCCGACAACAAGCTCGTCGTCATCGCGCTCGACGATGCGTTCTTCCACGGCGTGCTGAGCAGCCGACTCCACGGCGTCTATGCACTTGCTGCCGGAAGCTGGCTCGGCGTCGGCAACGATCCTGTTTACGCGAAATCGCGCTGCTTCGAGACGTTCCCGTTCCCCGACGCCAGCGAAGCGCAGCGCGCACGCATCCGCGACCTCGCCGAGCGCCTCGACGCCCACCGCAAACGCCAGCAAGCC
>JANNWD010000267.1:0-14313 GCA_031408315.1 Bacteroidota bacterium | reverse complement strand
GCGCCGAAGTGCGCGGCACGTCGAGTTGGGGCGTGCATCGCATGTAGATTATTATTTATTATTATTGTTTTGTCGATGATCGAGAGTCGAATTGGTCTCTTCGAGGATGATGGTCAAAGAGCAAATATCATAATAATGTTGTAAATAACTTGCGGATGTGCATATATATAGTTATTTAACTTATTCCCTAAAATAATAATAGTAAAATTATCGGTAGTAAACCGGTAAAAGCAATTGTTGTTGCCGTGCCAATAACCATTATGAAAAATCACTTTTTGATTAGGATAATTAAACATTCGCCATCCTAATCCATAGTTTTGATAGCCTTGTTTTTCAAAACTATACGGTGTGTACATTTCCTCTAGCGTTTCGGGCTGTATTAATTTGTTTGTGTATAATGCTTGATCTAATTTATACAAATCTTGTACGGTGCTGTACACACTTTTATCACCTGTTATCCCATCTAGCGGCATATCTTTTTGTTCTGCCCAATTGCGTTTATAACATTTGCAACGAGTTATTTTATGGGATTGTGTATTATCAAAAACATACGAATCATTCATTTGTAAAGGATCAAAAATGTTAGCTTTTATAAACTGTGCAAAAGGCACTTTGCTAATTACTTGCACTAAATAACTTAAAATGGCGTAATTAGTATTTCGGTATTGAAATTTTGTATTGGGCTGCCTAACAAGTTTTGGTTGCTTATCAATTAACAAGCTAATTAAAGAATCGTTACTCATTAAAGAGTCTCCCATTGGTAATTGCTTGCCCATAGCTATTCCAAAATATTCTGGCAAACCGCTTCTGTGTGAAAGCAGGTTGCGTATGGTTAAATTGGGATAAGGAAATGCAGGAATATATTTTGTAACACTATCATCAAAATTTAATAACCCACTATCTTTTAAAATGGCAATAGCCAATGCTGTTATAGGCTTACTTACACTAGCTAACTGGCTGGGGGATTGGGCGTCAATCGATCTGTTAGTTTCTTTATCGGCAAAGCCAAAATATCTTTCGTAAAAAATATTTCCTTTAAAGCCTACCAATACTTGTCCGCTAAAACCACTTGCTACCCTTTTGGTATAAAAAGAGTCTAATTTGTAAGTTATTGTATTTAGTTCTTCTTTAGTATATGTATTTAGTTGAATGGTGCTATACTTTGCTGTAGTATTGGCCGATTGTGCCATACAGAGAATAGGCAGTACAAAATACATGAAAAGCGATATTATTTTTTTACTCATTTTAGGGGACATATTAAATTAAGCAAAAATATTATTTACAATCATCGCATACGCCCTTTACAACCATTGCAGCTTGGTTGGGTGTAAACCCTTTAGGCAATTTTACGGTAGGAACAATTACATCATCCAAACAAATAGTTTTAGTACAATTGTTGCAAATAAAATGTACATGATTATCGTGGTGGTGGCCAGCTTCACATTCATCTTTACACAAAGCATATAAAATACTATTATCGGTTGTTGGTATGTTATGAATAATTCCCTTTTCTACAAATGTTTGTAAAGTTCTATAAACAGTTACTCTATCAAAAGCATTGGCCGTATTTTTTTCAATATCGGCATGTGCTAACGCACCTTCGGATGAAAGAAATAAATCTAAAATTTTTTTTCTGCCATCTGTTACGCTAAGGCTGTTTTTTTTAAGTATGTTTAATAGCTTATCCATTTGTATTTTAAAGGTAAATTAAATTTGTGACAAGAGGGAGTTGTAAGTAGTGAGTAGCAATCAAAGAAGCATACCGAAAACTGACTATCCTGGATTATTGCTAAACCCAGTCATAAAACGTTTTGTGGTAACTTTTTCTTTTAATAAACTTTTTATATCAAGTAATAGTTTTTGTACCTCATCTTCTTTTAATCCATCATATACACCTCTTACCCTTCTTTGTTTATCAAGCAATGCAAAAAATTGGGTATGTATAAATTGCTCGGCAATGTTTTGAACACTATCGGGTCGGTTGTTATCAATTCTATAACTCTGCCTTGCCATTTTGTATAACTGTTCTTTATCCCCTGTTAAAAAAAGCCAATTTTTATTATTTAATTTAGGAAGAGAAATATTCTCAGTTGCCTCAACCTGGTAAGATCCATCTTTTTCTTTTACTAAATTACCCGTAAGCATTTTTTGTTCATAAGCTTTTAGTAACGGCACACTATCCGTTTCTGGCATACAAGTATGCGATAGCATCATAAAATTTTCTTCGCTTTTGTAAGCATCAAATAACCTACGCATATTAGCATTCATTTTTGGGCAAATGCCTTTACAAGTGGTAAAAAAATATTCGGCAACATATACCTTGTCGGTAATATCTCTTTGTGTAACTGTATCCCCATTTTGATTAATAAAAGTAAAATCGCTAACATCGGCATTAATTACACCTAAAGTTGAAGCAGTAAAATCATAATCTCTAAATAGAGCAAAATAAAAGCCCGTTAAAAGCAATACAAAAAAGCCCAAGTAAATCAATAACCTCTTTTTCATTTGATATATTTTTGCAAAATTAAGTTAGATAATAATGTGAAACCTATAAAAACAATAAAAGTTGCAACATTATTGCAAAGTTGTTATTTTTGTACACTAATGAAAATAAAATTGAACTGGGATTTTTTGGGGGCAGCTACATCTATTGCTTGTGCAATACATTGTGCTTTATTGCCATTAATTATTACAAGCCTTCCCGTATTTGGTGTAAACATTATTCATAACGAATGGTTTGAGTGGGGAATGATTTTTTTAGCTTTTTTTGTAGGAGCGTATTCCTTACTACATGGTTTTTTAAAACACCACCAAAAATATATACCTGTACTTGTGTTTTGTATAGGTGCATTATTTTTGGTTCTAAAACAATTATTACCCCTTTATCAATACTGGTTTTTGGCAGCAGCTGTATCATCTATTTTATATGCACATTTTCAAAATTACAGACTTTGCAAAAAAAGTAAATGTTCATCTCCACTTCACAAGCACTAGTTTTTTTTCTTCCATTTTTTTGTAAGGTGATAATACAAAGCAATACCACTACCAATAAAAAATATATAGTAAGTAATGTTTTTCCAAGATGGCGTACCCTCAAAAAAGCCATAATTTTTATAAATGCCTAAAGTAATTTGTACAAGCATCCATAAAATTAAAACGCCAATACTTTCCGCTATTTTTTTTAAAAACACTACTGTTTCTTCTTCCATATAGATATATTTTTTATTAAACAATAAAAATTAATGGATAGTTTATTTTACCAATAAATTTTTAAAATCGGTACTATCTCCTTTAAAAACATTAAAGTCAACAAAAGCATCTATACCATTTACATGGCCTTTTTCGTTATGTTGCCAAATAGCCCAATTACGGGTAATACGTGGTTTATCTTGCACTAAATAATGTGCTACCCAAAGTGGATAATCATCAAAAACCCCTGCTAAATAATTTTCATAAAAATCTACATTGGTATAAATAATTGGCTTTATGTTGTATTTATTTTCTACAATGGTTAACCAATCTTTTACTCGTTGTTGTAAATCAATTTTAGAAGTGCCATTGATTAACTCAACATCTAATACAGGTGGTAAGTCGCCCTTTTTTAAAGTTACAGTTTGTATAAAATTTTCTGCTTGTGCTTTACCACTTTTGCTTGCTACAAAAAAATGATAAGCACCCCTTGTTAAACCTATTTCTTTTGTATTAAACCAGTTTCTTCTAAAAGTTTCATCAATGGTGGTTGTACCTTCGGTAGCTTTTATAAAAGCAAAACCAATTTTAATAGTACGAACGTTCATTTCTTTAACATCGCCCCAATCAATAGCACCTTGGTGGTGGCTTACATCAATACCATGTATACTAAAATTTACAGGAATATTTATATCAAACCCAGGGTAACGCACAAAACGTGGCTGATTAAAATAGTTTGAAAAAAAGTAAGTAATACTACCTACGGTTAGTAAAATTAAAATGTTAAATACAAAAGCTTTAGCAGCCGATTTTTTTTGCTTTGCCAAGTTTCGAGATAAAAGTAATAGCAGTATTGCCACTACAAAATTGCAAAAAAATACTTGTGTTATAAAACTATTTACAAAAAATTATTTTATCATCTTTTTTACATATTCAATATCGCCGCCAAGTATTTTTAAAACATACTGCCCACTGGCTAAGTTGCTTGTTGGAATATCTACAAGAGCATCGCCATTTAGTAAAACAATATTTTGTACTGCAACTCTTTGCCCTATTGAGTTGTACAATATTGCAGTAAGGGTTGGCGAAGATGTTACATTGTATAATTGAATTGTAAATTTATCTTTAAATGGGTTTGCTCCTACTTTTATTGTATTTGCAGGAAAGTTAACTGCAGGTAATTTTACAGTAGAATTATTTCGGGTAATTAACCAATAACCAGGGTCAATCAAAACGGTATCTGGCACAAAAGAAATATTCTTTAAAAAAACTTCGCCATTGCTTTTATTATCAACAATAATAGTTTGTTCTTGCGTAGCATTTTTAAATTTTAAGGCTACTGGTAATTCAAAAAAACTAACCGATGGATGAGAAGTTGTTTGGTCCATCTTAATATTTACAAAATTATTTCCCACCATATTCCAATTTACTTTATAGCTAGGATAACCTTGATTTTTATACCAATCGTTAAAAAATTTGGTTAAATTTTTTCCGCTAGCTAACTCTAAATGCCTTTTTAAATCGCTTGTACGGGCAAAACCATATGCTAAAGCAGGATCTTTTTGGTAATTTTTAATGGCAGTAAAAAAAGTATTATCACTCAATATCCAACGAAGCATCATAATTAAATATGAACCTTTGAAATAAGTAAGCCGATTGCTAAAAATTCTGTTTACACTTGTCGTATCATCAACCCAAACCGATCCATCGGGTGCAGAGGTAATAAAATTTATTTCATTTCTTCTCTCATTTAATAATGCAGCTGCATTTACTGTATATTTAGTATCTCTATATAATCTGGTAGCATGCGTAGCAAAACCTTCATTTAGCCAAATATCTTCCCAACTGCCACAAGTTATTTTATCGCCAAACCATTGGTGAGCAAGTTCGTGGCTAGATAAATTTTCTGCAACATTAGTCATAAATGATGCTGTTTGATGCTCCATACCACCACCCCAACTAAATTGTACATGACCGTATTTTTCTTTCATAAAAGGATAATCGCCAAACTTATCATGAAATAATTGCATTGCATAAACAAGATTAGCACTGCCAGTTTGAAAGCTAGCAAAACTTTCTGGATAGCAATAGGTTTGAAAAGGCAAATTGGCTGTACCTAGTGGAATAACTTCGTTAAAAACACTGTAGTTAGTAACAGCAAAACAAACTAAATAAGTTGCTATTGGGTAACGGTGTTTCCAATATGCCACTCGTTTTGTACCGCTAGCAATTAATGTTTCATTTTGCAATAAGCCATTACTTGCTGCTTTGTACGCCACAGGGTTTGTTATTATAATATCAATCGAATCCGCTTTATCGTCTATTCCATTTTTACAAGGCCACCAATCTCTACTTCCGTAAGGCTCACTTAAACTCCACATAACAGGCACACCTGCATGGGTGGTGTTGGTAAATGAACCAAAGCCTGTATTGCCAGGCACACCCTTGTAAAAAATAGTTATAGAATCTAGCACACCTAAGTTAAGCGTTGAGGCAAAATCGATAGAAATAGTATTAGGTGTTTGTGTTTTAGTAAGAAGTGTATTGCGTTGCTTTACACTATCTACTACTAACGGACTTAATAAATCCAACACAATATTATTGGTAGAATTTGTAATAGTAAAATAGACGGTCACTTTACCAGCAATGTACCGGATAGCAGGATCTACCTCCCACTCACATCTATAATATTTTACATCAAAATTTGTACTGGCAAAAGTTAATAATTCTATAGTGCCATTTCCACTTTGCCCTAAACGGGCAAAAGATTGCTTTTCTTTTTCAATAATTGAGTTTAAATCTTTATCGGTTGGTAAAACTTGCTGAGCATTAGTTTGTAAAAAACAAACACATAAAATAAATAAAAGCAAACGCATGATGTTGATATTTTAATATAAAGTTCTTAAAATTTTGTGAAAAGGCAATATAATAAAGCACAGGGCGTTATCTTCATTCACCATTTTTCGTGTATATAACGAATAATAAAGCATGAAAGTATTTAAAACTAAGAGTACTATTTTATATAAAAAGCTGCTTGTAGCAGCCTTGGTAATGTTTACGTTGCATAATGCCAATGCAGCAAATGCCCGACGCATTAAGGCAGATAGTAGCCAAAAACCGCTTTTAGCATCAGAAAAAACGGAAGCTAATTATTTTACTATTGCAAACAACGTAGCTTACCCAAGCATTTTGGCAGGTAACGAAAAAGAAACGTTAGACTACATTGAAAAATTTGCCGAAAACCGCAGAGATTATTTATTGCGAATGCACAAAAAGGGCAAAACAATCTTCCCGAAAATTGTAAAAACGTTTAAAAAATATAATATTCCTCAAGAATTTAAAGTTTTAATAGCCTTAGAAAGTGCCTTTAATGGTAATGCAGTATCAGGTGCTGGGGCAGTAGGTTATTGGCAAATAATGGATGAAGTGGCAAATGAGTATGGCTTAAAATATATTCCACAACCAACAGCCGAAGAAAAAAAATTAGCCGCTAAAAAGAAGGCATTAAAAATACCAGATACAGTTTCGGCAAAAAAGCCAACCATAAAAGACGAAAGAAAAAACTTTAATAAATCTACCCAAGTTGCGGCACGTTATTTACGAGACCGTAGTAAAAACCTAAATAACAATTGGCTGCTTGTAGTAGCAAGCTACAACTGTGGAATAGGCAATGTGTGGGAGGCTATGCGTAAGAGTGGAAAAACAAACCCAAGTTTTTGGGATATTAAAACCCACCTCCCTGCTGAAACTCGTAATTACGTAATGAATTTTATTGCCCTTAATGTAGTATACCACAACTACGAAAAATTTGCTCAAAACAACTTGAATTTTAAACCAGTTAAAGTTAAGGTGGATGGAGTTGGAGAGAATGTAGACGGTATATTAAAGGGTGAAAAAAAATAAAAATATTTTTAATTATTGGCTTATACTTTTGTAAAAAAATGTAAATGCCTTTTCCAATCAAAAATATCATCTTCGATCTTGGTGGCGTGTTAATCAATATCGATTATCATAAAACTATTGATGCGTTTAGATTTTTAGGCATTTTAAACTTTGATGAAATGTATTCTCAAATAACCGCTAACGAATTATTTGAAAATATAGAAACAGGCCAAATTGCAGAAGAAGATTTTTACGAAGCTATAAAAAAAATAGCCCCAAAACCATTAACCACTCAGCAGATAAAAGCTGCTTGGAATGCTATTTTGCTAGATTTTAGACCAAAGAGTATTACATATTTAGAAACGCTATCTACACAGTATAATTTGTATTTATTAAGTAATACCAATAGTATTCATCAAGCGGCATTCAATAGTAGTTTTGCAAAAGAATTTAAGGGAAAACATATCAACGATTATTTTATAAAAGCATATTATAGCCACCAAATAAATTTACGAAAACCACACAAAGCCATTTACCAATTTGTATTAAGTGATGCTAATTTAAAAGCAGAAGAAACTTTATTTGTAGATGATTCAAAAATTAATATACCGGCAGCAAACGAAATAGGTATAACAACACATCTTTTATTGCCCAATCAAACTATTGAGGAAATATTACCACAACTGCTAATCAAAAAAAACTAACTTTTTCTCACCTCTTCAAAATCAATATAGTCATCTCTTTTTGGCTTATCGGTTGATGATTGTTTGGGAGGTGTTTCAAAATTACTTTTAGGTTGCATTTCCTCATTCATTTTTTGCTGCATTTCGCCAACCTTTTGCTTTACTTGTTTGGTGGTGTTATATATTGGAATAATAAATTCAAAAATTAATTTATACAACAAATACAAACCAAATAATAAAAAAAGTGTTTTAAACATAATAGTACAAAGGTATAAAACCACTTAATTGCTAGTTGTTAAAATAGTACAAGCGGAAAGGAAGCAGTTGAAGGCTAGCAGAGTTATTTTTCATTTGTACAAACATCCCACCCAGCTTAATTGTCTTAATTTTCATGTTAGTAAAATCATATTTTACATAGAAAAAATACAAAAAAAGCATCCATCATAAAAATCAATGTTTAATCTTTCAAAAGTTTTGCCATATCACAATCATTTCTTACATTTGCAGTATAAAAACACACAAAAGAGGGAACCTAACAGTTCCCTTCTTCTTTTATAATGAGTGTAGATACAGCCATACAAACAGTTGAAAATCTTTTACAGCCTCTTTTACAAGAAGATGTGTTTTTGGTATCTATAAAAATAAAGCCAACTAACAATTTTAAAATTTATATAGATGCCGATAGAGGATTGCCATTGGAAAAATGTATAAAAATAAATAGGGCTTTGTATAAACAAATGGAAGAAATGGGGCTTTATTCCGATGGAGATTTTTCGTTAGAAGTATCTAGCCCAGGCTTAGATGAACCATTAAAACTAATACGACAATACAAAAAAAATGTTGGCCGATTTGTAGAGGTAATAAAAACAGACGAAACTTTATTAGAAGGCAAACTATTAACAGTAAATGAAGAACAAATATTGATAGAAATAACAGACGGAAAAGGGAAAAAAATGACAATAAATCAGCTAGAACTCCCTATTTCCGATATAAAACAAACAAAAATTCAAATTAAATTTTAATTATATAACAAAACCCCATGTTGGCGGGGAAGTTGCCTAAAAAGCAAAAAATTAGCTCAACAAGGAATATGGCAAGTATAAATTTAATTGACTCATTTCAAGAGTTTAAGGAAGCCGAAAATATCGATCGTCCTACGTTGATGAAGGTAATGGAAGATGTATTTAAAACACTTATTCGTAAAAAATACGGTAGCGATGAGTGTTTTGATGTAATTGTAAACGATCAAAAAGGCGATTTAGAAATTTTTAGACGACGAACTATAGTTGACGATGATGATTTATACAACACCCTTACCGAAATTGAGGTAAAAGATGCAAGAAAAATTGAACCAGATTATAATGTTGGCGAAGAGCTATATGAAGAGGTGGATATTCAAAAAGAATTTGGTCGTAGAGCAATTTTAGCAGGTAAGCAAACGCTTGCAGCCCGTATTAATGACCTTAAGAAGAATATTTTAATAAAAAAATACGAAGATAGAGTTGGCGAAATTGTAAGTGGCGAAGTTTATCAAGTATGGAAAAAAGAAGTATTAATTTTAGATGAAGAAGGGAATGAAATGCTGTTACCCAAATCAGAACAAATACCTTCGGATTATTTTAAAAAAGGCGAAACAGTACGTGGCGTAGTAAAAAAAGTAGAGCTTAAAAATAGTCAAGCCATTATCATAATATCAAGAACAAGCCCTGAGTTTTTAGAAAAATTACTAGAAATAGAAGTGCCAGAAATATTTGACGGCTTAATTGTAGTTAAAAAAATTGTACGAGACCCAGGCGAAAGAGCAAAAGTTGCGGTAGAAAGTTACGATGACAGAATTGACCCTGTTGGAGCATGTGTTGGTATGAAAGGAAGCCGTATCCACGGCATTGTAAGAGAATTAAAGAATGAAAATATTGATGTTATTAATTGGACTGCTAATACACAATTGCTTATACAACGGTCACTAACGCCTGCTAAAATTACTAGTATGGATGTTGATATGGAAGCTAAGCAAGTAAATGTTTACCTAAAACCAGACCAAGTTTCTTTGGCAATAGGTCGCCGTGGTGTAAATATTAAATTGGCCAGTGAATTAACTGGCTTTGTAATAGATGTGTTTAGAGACAATGAAGGCGAAGCAGAAGAATTTGATATTGATTTGGATGAATTTACAGATGAAATTGAACCATGGGTAATTGAAGAATTGAAGAGAGTAGGATGTGATACAGGTCGTTCGGTTTTAGAATTGAGTGCTGAAGAATTAGAACGTAGAACGGATTTGGAAAAAGAAACAATAGCCGATGTACGTAAGATTTTAACAGAAGAATTTAGTAAAGAATAATTTGAATAAATAGTTAAAAAAGTTAATCGTTAGTAGCACAAAAGTGTTGCTAACAACCAATAAATATGTCAGAATTAAATACACCAAGGTTGATGGCTGCGGCCAAAGAGTTTAACATAGGTAAAGACACCTTGGTAGACTTTCTTGTATCTAAAGGATTTAGTAACGACGATTTAAAGCCTACAGTTAAGCTTACAGAGCCTATGTATAGGGTTTTACAATCAGAGTTTCAACAAGATAAAGCGGCAAAAGAAAAAGCCGAAAAGGTAGAGTTGGTAAAAACAGGCGGTACATCCGAACCTAAAAAGAAAAAAGATGAACAAGATTTATCTTTTAAGAAAAAGGAAATAGTGCCTGTTGTAATAAAGCCAGTAGAAGAGCCGAAACCCGTTGTGGCAGAACTTGTAAAAGTAGTAGAAGAAATAAAAGAGGAGGTAAAGATACCGGTAAAGAAAGAAGAGCCTAAGCCTAAAGTTGAAGAACCTTCGATAGATATCACAAACATTGCAGCTCCAGAAATTGAAGCACCAAAAGTGGTTACTAAAATAGATTTAGATGCAATCGACTCTTCTACTCGACCAAAAAAATCTACAAAAAAAGAGGAACCAAAAGAACATAAAAAAGTAGAAGAGCCTAAGAAAATTTCAAAAAAAGAAATCCCTAAAGTTGAAGAAAAAACAGCGGTTGAAGTACCTAAAATTGTAGAAGCACCCAAAGAAGATTTACCGCCAGTTATCGAAAACATACAGGCAGATAAATTAACTGGTCCTAAAATTTTAGGAAAAATAACCTTACCAGTTGATAACGATACTCGACCTAAAAAAGATAACGACGATAGGCACAAACGTAAACGAATTCCAATAGCTAAAAAACCCGGACAAGGCGGCGGAAGCCAACAACAAGGTTCTGGCGGCAGTCAACAACAAGGAACCGGAACTGGTCAACAGCAAGGCGGCCAAAACCGTGGTACAGGCACAGGTGGTGGTTATCAAGGTGGTCAAAACCGTGGTACAGGCACAGGTGGCGGCTACCAAGGTGGTCAAAACCGTGGTACAGGTACAGGTGGCGGTTATCAAGGTGGTCAAAACCGTGGCGGACAAGCCGGCGGCGGTAACAGATTTAATAGAGGAGGAACAGGTGCAGGAACAGGTGTTCCCCGTCAAGATAAAGTGATTGATGCAAAAGAAATTCAAGATAAATTAAAAGAAACACAAGCAAAACTTGCAGGTGCAGGCGGCAGAGGAAAAAGCCTTAAAGCCAAATACCGTAAAGCTAAAAGAGATGAACATGCAGAATCGGCAGGTGCAGATAGTGGAGTAGATAATAAGTTACAGGTTACCGAATATATTTCGGTAAGTGAGTTAGCAGGTTTAATGGATGTAAGCTTTGCAGATATTATTAGTAAGTGTATGAGCTTAGGCATAATGGTATCTATTAATCAACGTTTAGAAGCCGACGTTATTGAGTTGGTAGCTAGCGAATTTAATTACGAAGTAGAATTTATTGGCGTAGATGATGCAGCAGAATTAGAAGCCGAAGAAGATATTGATGACGTAGCAGATTTATTGCCAAGAGCCCCAATTGTAACCATTATGGGGCATGTGGATCATGGTAAAACATCTTTACTAGATTATATACGCCATACCAACGTAATTGCTGGTGAGGCTGGTGGTATTACCCAACATATTGGGGCTTATGAAGTAACTTTAAAAGATGGTAGAAATATTACTTTCTTAGATACTCCTGGGCATGAAGCCTTTACCGCAATGAGAGCAAGGGGTGCCAAAGTTACCGATATATCTGTAATTGTTGTAGCAGCCGATGATGCTGTAATGCCTCAAACCAAGGAAGCTATTTCCCATTCTCAAGCGGCAAATGTGCCTATGATTTTTGCCATAAATAAAATAGATAGAGACGGTGCAAATCCAGAAAAAATTAAAGAACAATTATCTGGTATGAACATTTTGGTAGAAAGCTGGGGAGGTAAATATCAAAGTCAAGAAATAAGTGCAAAACAAGGGTTAAATATAGATCTTCTTTTAGAAAAAATATTATTAGAAACCGATATTTTAGAGCTAAAAGCCAATCCTGGTAAGCAAGCAAATGGTACAATTATTGAAGCGTCTTTAGATAAAGGAAAAGGATACGTAGCTACTATTTTAGTACAAAATGGTACACTAAAACAAGGTGATATGATTGTAAGTGGGCAGTTTTTTGGGAAAGTAAAAGCCATGTACAACGAACGTAATAGCCGAGTAGAAGATGCTCCGCCAAGTACACCTGTATTAATTTTAGGATTAAATGGTGCACCACAAGCTGGCGAAACCTTTAAAGTATTTAACGACGAAGCCGAAGCAAGAGAAACAGCTTATAAACGTGGCCAAATTTTACGAGAGCAAGGTATGAGGGCTAAAAAACATATTACGTTGGATGAAATAGGACGTCGTTTAGCACTTGGAAACTTTAAAGAATTGAATGTAATAATTAAAGGCGATGTGGATGGATCTGTAGAAGCATTAAGTGATAGTTTACAAAAATTAAGTACCGAAGAAATTGTAATAAGAGTAATACATAAAGCGGTAGGTGCCATTAGCGAAAGCGATGTAACCTTAGCAAACGCTTCCGATGCAATTATTATTGGTTTCAACGTTCGTCCAAGTATGCAAGCAGCCAAATTGGGTGAGCATGAAGGGATTCAAATAAAACTATACTCAATTATTTACAACGCAATTGAAGAAATTAAGAGTGCAATGGAAGGTTTACTTGAACCAACCGTAGAAGAAAAAATATTAGCCAACGTAGAAATTAGAGAAACATACAAGTTTGATAAAGCTACCGTAGCAGGATGTTTTGTGTTAGATGGTAAAATGGCTCGTAATAATCGTATACGTATTGTAAGAGATGGTATTGTAATTTTTACTGGAGAGCTAGGCAGCTTAAAACGCTTTAAAGACGATGCTAAAGAAGTAACAACCAGCATGGAGTGTGGTTTAACTATTCGTAACTATAACGATATTAAAATTGGCGATATTGTAGAAGCATTTGAAGAAATTGAAGTAAAACGAACACTGTAATATTTTGTTAAAAGCCACAACTATTGTGGCTTTTAACATTTGTAAAATATAATTTTGAATTTTAACAGCATAGAAGCAAAGTTGCCGAAATGAAAATTTTAGCTCCTTCTGTCTTTTGCAAAAAATTTCCAACGAGAGGTCAAAATGAATGTAAACAAGTCGGCGTCTCTTCGTCTCTGCGGCAAAAAACTTAACAACAATGAAACAACTTTTCTTATTTCTTATTTCAACTTTTTCTTTCCTTATTTCTATTGCACAACCCCAACGAGTAGTTGCAGATAAAATTATTGCCGTAGTTGGCGATAAAATTATTTTAAAAAGCGATATAGAAAATAATATGAATGATATGGTACGCCAAGGAATGGAGTTGCCACCCAACGCAAAATGTTTAGTGTTAGAGCAGGCCATGGGAGTAAAAGCATTAGTATTACAAGCTCAAAAAGATTCTTTACCTGTAACAGAAGAAGAAATAGAAACCGAAATAGATAATCAAATACGTGGTTTTATAGGTCAATACGGTTCAAAAGATGAATTAGAAAGAGTAGCAGGCAAAACAATTTATCAATTAAAAGAAGATTTTAAAGATGGGTTTAAAGATAGAAAATTAGCCCAATTAATGCGTAACAAAGTTGTAAGCGATATTCGTATTACACCAAATGAAGTACGTACCTATTACGATAAAATACCAAAAGACAGTTTGTCTTTATACGAAAGTGAAGTAGAAATAAGTCAAATAGTAACATACCCAAAAGCAAGTAGAGATGCCGAAGAGTATGCAATAGAACAACTTAAAACGTTTAAACAACAAATAGAATCTGGTAAAAAAGATTTTGCTACACTAGCAGGATTATACACTAAAGATCCTGGCAGTAAAGAAACTGGAGGTAAATACGAAATTAATAGAAATAGCAAAGAGCTTGACCCTGTGTGGCTAAACAAAGCGTTTACACTTAAAGAAGGACAGGTTACTAGCCCTTTTAAAACCCGTTTTGGTTACCATATTTTACAACTAGTTAGCCGTGCTGGCGACGATGCTGTTGTACGCCATATTTTATTAATACCAGAGATAACACCATCCGAAACAAAAATAAGTTTTGATAAATTAGACTCTGTGAGGGCAAAATTAATTGCAGGCACATTAACC
>JANNWD010000266.1:0-3924 GCA_031408315.1 Bacteroidota bacterium | reverse complement strand
ATAATGCTAATGCAAATAAAGTGTGCTTGATATTTAAAGAAATTATTTTTGCTTAGCATTTTGTACAATCAATTAGTTTAACAACTTTAAACGTATTTAAAATTTCTTTTTTAAATTCCTTAAAAATATCTTGGATAGAGGTTAAAGATTTATTCTCAACTTTAAAAAATAGCCTCTAATAATTTTTAAATAAAAACTAAATTGTAAATACGTTTAAAGTTGTTAAACTAATTGATTGTACAAAATGCTAAGCAAAAATAATTTCTTTAAATATCAAGCACACTTTATTTGCATTAGCATTATTTTGCTTTACCATTTACCCTATTTTGTTTATGGCGAAAATGCTCATTTAGACTGGTTCGATAATTTAGATTCTAACATAGTCTGGGTAAAAATGCTTTTAGATAATCATGTAAATATATTTTCTACAAAAGCTACAGTTAGCCAAGTAATGCAGCCCTTACCAGCATCTACCTTTAGCTCTTATTACGATGCCTCGTTAATTTGGTTTTATTGGTTAGGTATTTATTGGGGTTATGTTGTAAATAAGTTACTTCTTTCTATAGTTGCCTATTTTGGCATGTACTTGTTGTTAAAAAAACATGTTATTCCTAAGAACGGTTCATCATTTATTTATTATAGTGCAAGTTTACTTTTTGCAATAATACCCTTTTGGAGTTTTAATATGAGTGTTGCCGCATTACCATTAATTTTTTATGCTTTTCTAAATATTCGGTTAAAGAAGTTGCAATGGCACAATTGGGTAATTTTAATTGTATCAACTTTTTTTACATCGCTTTTATTATCGGGTATTTTTGTTTTATTGTTATTTTCTTTATTGTTTTTGTATGATTTTTTTAGAACTAAAAAATTAAATTCTTTCTCTTTTTTAGCTTTATTGTTTAATTCAATAGCTTATTGCATTAGTCACTTTCTCATATTGTCTACATTTTTCAACCCTCCATTTATATCACATAGAACAATGTTTGGTACTGGTGATATTTCTTTATACAAAGCATTAGCTTATGCAAAAGACTTTTTTTTGTATGATACCTCATTTACAATGAGTTTGCATTTTTACTTTTGGCCACTTGTATTTTTAATTATTCTATTTACAAAAAAGTACAGAAGGGTACAAAAAATCGGACTTGTGGTATCAGTATATATTTTGCTATCTGCAATTCTTAATGGGTTAGCTATGTGGAGTGGATTTTCAGCGATAAATACAACAGTCTTTAAAAATATTCCTATAGCATATTCTAGATTTATTTGGCTACAGCCTATGTGTTGGTATATTTTATTAGCTATTTCATTTTATGTCATCAGTAATAGGGTTGTAAAAGGTAAGCTAGTTATATTTACATTAGTGGCTTTGCAAATGATATATATGTTTGGTAAACATGAAGTGTATCAAAATTTGCATTTTACAACATTTAAAAAATATTACGATACTAATTTATTTTCGTCGATAAATAAATATATAAATAAACCAAAAAATTTGTACAGAGTAGCAAATTTAGGAATAGCTCCAGCAGTGGCACAATTTAATGGCTTTTACACAGTAGATGGCTATTTGGTAAACTATCCTTTATCATATAAATTAAGCTTTAGAAAAGTGATGAAAAATGAGTTAAATGAATATGAGCCATATAAAAATTTCTTTGATAAAGGTGGTTCTCATTGTTATTTGCTTAAAAAAGAAAATATTTTTCAGTTTAACGTAAATAAAAAAATAGCTAAAACAATAGATTCATTAAATTATGATTTTACCCAACTAAAACGTTTAGATTGTGCCTATCTTTTTTCTACATCTTACATTAACCATATTGATACAACTATTTTAAAATACGAACGGGCTTTTGAAACAAAAGACTCTTACTGGAAAATTTATCTTTATAAACTTAAATAAGTATTTTTACAATACAAGATGCAGTTACTACAAGTATCAATAGTAAGCCCCGTTTATAATACCGCTATATTTTTAAATGAATTTGTAGTTGAGGTTACGAGTGCACTAAACTCTTTACAACTTAGTTTTGAAATAATTTTGGTAGACGATAGAAGCCCAGACAATGCTTGGGATATTTTACTAAATTTAAGTAAAGTAAACAATACTATAAAAGTAATTAGACTAAGCAAAAATTTTGGTCAACAAGCAGCTATTATGGCAGGCTTATCTTATGCAAAAGGCAACTGGGTGGTTGTAATGGATAACGATTTACAAGATCAGCCAAAAGAAATTGCAAAATTGTACAACAAAGCTATTGAAGGGTACGATGTTGTTTTAGCAAACAGAGCTATACGAAACGATCACTTTATCACAAAAATGTTTTCAGGTATTTTTTATAAACTTTTTTCGTATTTAGCTAATACACCTATTAAAAAAGGAGTAGCTAATTTTGGTATTTATAATAAAAAAGTTATTGTAGAAGTTAATTCAGTAAATGATTATATAAAAGCTTTTCCTTTATTTGTAAACTGGGTTGGTTTTAAGCAAATAATAATTGATGTAGAACATGCAAAACGTTCCGCCGGTAAGTCATCATATACATTATCAAAACTTTTTAGCTTAGCTTTTGATATGATTCTTTCTTTTTCAAGCAAGCCTTTAAAGCTTTTTATAAAATTTGGAGTCTTTATTTCATTACTGTCGTTTATTGCTGGGGCATATACGTTGGTAAAATATTTTACAGGTCAAATTAGTGTATTAGGCTACAGCTCAATAATACTTTCAATTTGGTTTTTTTCTGGTTTAATAATTACAACTATTGGGGTTGTGGGTATTTATGTGGGTAAAATATTTGACCAAGCAAAGGGAAGAAAATCGTTTATAATCGACGAAACAGTTAATACACAAGCATAGCCTAATCATGCAGTCATCTACCTACATATCTAAAAAAGAAAGTAAACGATTTGGCATGAATGTGCTTAGGGTAAATACTCTATCACTAAATTATAAAGAACTTAAAAAACAAATTATTGATAATAATATTGATTTAACAATACTACGACTTCCAACGGAAAATATTCATCAACTTCAACAATTAAATAAATTAGGCTGCACATATTTTCAGGCAGATACATTGGTTTATTATTTTGCTAATTTAAAAAGCGTACAAATTTCTGCATCACAAAATAATGATATTGATTTTGTGTTAGCAACAAAAGAAGATACTGTAATTTTAGAATCATTAGTTGAAACTATTTTTGTAAACTACAGCAATCATTACAACTCAAATCCATATTTAAATAAACAAAATATTGTAGAAGGCTATAAGGAATGGGTTATAGATTTTCTAGACGAAAAAGATAAATTTGTTTTTATAGTGTTTAAAAATAATGCCCCCATTGGATTTGTTACTTTTGTTATTGAAAATGCGGTGGCTGAAGTTGTATTAGGCGGCGTATTATCTGCTGAAAAAAGCAGGGGTATTTATACTGATATAATTAGGTATGCACAGCATTTTTTTAAAAATAGGGGTGTTCAAAACATGAAAGTGAGTACACAAATAAATAATTATGCAGTACAAAAAGTATGGAGTAGGGAAGGCTTTTCACTAAAGGAATCGTATGCTACTGTACACATTAATAGTTTTTTGCAGCATAGTTTACAATCAGTTAAAACAATTGAAATTTTATTTACTAAAGAAGATATTATTAACTATGCAAATTTAAGTGGCGATTTTAATCCACTGCACACCGATGATACATTTGCAACCGCAATGGGTTTTAAAGAAACTATTGCACATGGGTTAATAGCAAATATGGTAACATCAAAATATTTTGGTACTGTTTTTCCTGGTGCTGGCACATTATTTTTATCGTACAACTATACTTTTTTAAAACCATTATATGCTAGTATAAACTACAAAGCAATAATTACTGTGCCATATTTTAATGCCGAAAAAAACACTTATTTATGTG
>JANNWD010000265.1:0-10552 GCA_031408315.1 Bacteroidota bacterium | reverse complement strand
CTAAAATTATTGGTATAATTTAATTCTAACTGCCCACTAGTTTCTCCTAAACGAGGTAAGAATTTTTGATCATAAAAACCTGTGTTTCTATAAGGAGCTACTTGGTAGGTTACACCAAAAGATGGATTTGCAATTTTGTATGCTTCTGCATCAAAAATTGTGGCTGCTTTTCTGGTGTCGCCAGCGGTGTATGCTGTAGCCAAATTTTGTGTAGGTAAATTAGTACTCCATCCGCTTGCATAAGGCATCCCATTTACTCCACTCATCCCTCTTACGCCTACCTGCTGTACTAATAAATTTCCTTGGTTACGGGTTGGGTGTCCCCAATCGTATGTTGCACTTCCATTTGAATATTGTATTTCAAAAACTGACTCTGGTCCGTTTTCTCCAGCTAATAAAAATATTGAATTAAAGTTGCTAACCAAACTATACTTACCTACAACATTTTCCAACATAGCAGCTGCTTCGGTATATTTATTTTGATATAGATAAGCCTTTCCTAATAAAGCTTGTGCTGCATATTTAGTTACTCTTCCTTTTTCGGTTTGCACTACAGGTAAAGCAGCTATAGCCGCTAATAAATCAATTTCAATTTGCTTGTATACATTTGCTTTGGCAGAACGAGTTAATGTTCTAGTATCAGAAACGCCCAATCTTCTATCAACGAACAAAGGAACATCTCCAAACATTTTAACCAATGTAAAATAGTAGTATGCTCTTAAAAAATAAACTTCGCCGTACAAAGCATCTTTGCCAGGAAAACTTACTGTTTCGCCTACAATATTTTTTTCTTTGTATTGATGTAAATAATTGGCTCTATTTATTCCTTCGTAAGCAGCTTGCCATAAATCGGCCAAAGTAGAATTTACAGGTGTGTGTGTGTAATTATCTATTTGTTGAATAGGCAATTGATCAGATGCTGACTCTCCGCCAGAAACAGAATTATCTGTAATTACATCACCGATTATTACAACTTGATTTAACCAAGTTAAAGGAGAGTAAACTCCTACTCCCATTGCTCTATAATCTGCTTCAGATTTTAAGTATTCTTGATCGGTAATTTTGTAATCTTCTTTAGGATTATAGTCAACCCACTTTTTACAAGAAATAGCAGCTATTGAAAGCGATGCTAAAACTAAAATTATTTTTATATTTTTCATTTTATAATTTTTTTTTGAATTATAATTTAATATCAATTCCAAAACTGTATGTTCTTGCTTGCGGATAAGCACCTCTATCTACACCAGTATTTAAAAGCCCAGTAGCACCAATCTCTGGATCAAAACCAGTGTATTTAGTAAATGTAAAGGCATTTTTTACTTGTGCATATACTCTTAATCCTTTAAATAGTTTAGCTACATTTTTATTGTTAAAAGTATACCCTAGTAAAATATTTTTTACTTTAATGAAAGAGGCATCTTCAACATATCTATCCGAAAAACGAGCATTATTATTTGGGTCAGAGAAAGTATAACGAGGATTTTTAGCATCGTTGGTTGTGCTTGGACCTGTCCATCTTTCTAATACTTGTGCATATTTGTTGGTAAAGTTGGCATTACGTTCGTAGGCTCTTACAGCATCGTTTCCGTAAGATGAGTAAGTGAAAACAGAGAGATCGATATTTTTGTAATTTAAATTTACATTCCATCCCATTGTAAATTTAGGGAAAGGACTACCAATTACCTTTTGATCTTCACTATCAATTTTTCCATCCCCATTTATATCAACATATTTAATATCGCCGGGTTGTGCTCCTGCTTGTGTAGGGCTTACAGCAATTTCTGCCAATGTTTGAAATAAACCATTTGTTTGGTAACCAAAAAATACACCAGGTGCATAACCAGGAGCAAATAATGTAGTTGGTTGAGATTGGCCGTTAAAGAAATAACCTTCTCTTATATTACCAGTGGCACCTGTACTTGTAACATTTCCTTTTACTGTTGTAAATGTAAGTGAAGTATTAAGGCCTAGTTTGTTATTAATAAATTTATCGTTGTAACCTAAAGTAATATCCACCCCTTGTGCATTTGTGCTACCAATATTTACAGTTGGCGATGGTATAGAGCCTAAGTAACCAGAAAGAGAAGTTGTAAATAACAAATCGGTAGTTTTTCTGTAGTAATAATCGGCACTAATGTTGAATTTGTTTTTATAGAAATTCATTTCAAAGCCAATATTTCCTTGACCATTGGTTTCCCAACCTAAATTTGGATTGTAATATGTACCCAATGTTGCACCATTTGCAAAAGCACCACCAAATGTATAACCAATGGCATTGCCTGAACCATAAAGCGAAGCTAAATAATCGGTTTGTATTGTAGATATAGAATTGTAGTTGGTTGAAACTGCTTGATCGTTTCCAACTACTCCATAACTACCTCTTAGTTTTAAGAAGTTTATAAAGTTTGATTTAAAGAAATTTTCTTTACTAACTACCCATCCTAAAGAAGCAGCATAAAAATTACCAAAGCGTTTGTTTTTAGCAAATCTTGTAGATCCATCTCTACGGCCTGTAAAAGATGCTAAATATTTATCTTCGTAATCATAATTTAAACGTACAAATCCAGATGCATTCTTTTTGAAATAATTAAAAGAATAACCTCTTATAGCGGTATGTACAATAGGTTGGTTGTTTGCATCATACTCAATTCGGTTTACACCAGTTGCAGATGTATAATCAGCATAATCCCAAGAGTTAAAAGGCACATCTTCTCTCCAACTACCTACTTGCCCACCAAACTCTTTTGCATACGATAAACCCAAAACTGTTTCAAAATGATGTTTTTGATTTATTCTAAAATCATAATTTGCAAAAGCCTCTGCCGTGTAACTATTATTCTTAAAATCGTCTGTAGCTACACTATTATGTCTATTTAATTTAGTTGTTCCATCTGCGTTTAAGGTATTGTTTTGATCTATGTTATTTGGCCCTAAAAATACTAATGGGCTAAATACTTTTGATGTAGCATCATATTTTGTATAACCAAATCTACCTGTTAGTTTCAAGTTTTTTATTACTTCGTATTGCAACTCAAACTTTCCGTATAATTTATTACCCAATAATTGATTATAAAGATTGTCTAATTGGGTAAGTGGATTTTGTATTTCGTTGGTAATTAAATTACTAAAGCCATATTTACCAATTGTATTAGGTACAGTGTTAAATTTAGATACTGTTGGGTCAAAATTTATGGCATTTCCAATAACACTATTAAATGCATCGGTAGAAACTCCTTTGCTATTTAAATTTAGATAAGTGGCATTTAATAAAAATTTAAGTTTTGGGCTTAATTCAAAACTAAGATTAGCTGTAGCATTTATTCTATTAAATTTTGATTTATCGTAACCGCCTACAATACCACCTTGACTAAGATAATTTCCACTTAAAAAATAAGTTGATTTTTCGCTACCACCTCTTGCCGATACACCGTAGTTTTGAATTGGAGCATTTTCAAAAATTTCCTCTTGCCAGTTTGTACCTACTCCTAATTTAGACAAATCTGTAAAAATTGGATTGCCACCATTAAGGGTACTTCCCTCATTTAACATTGCACCATATTCGCTGGCATTTAGTACTGGCAATAATCTATCTACTTGTTGAATACCATAACTTGTATTAACACTAATATCTGTTTTTTGATTTTTTCTACCAGCTTTTGTTGTAATAACTATTACACCATTACCACCTCTTACACCATAAATTGCAGTTGCAGAAGCATCTTTTAACACACTTAAATTTTCAATATCGCTTGGAGCAATGGAATTTAAATCGTTTACTGTTTGAGGAATTCCATCAACTAAGACTAAAGGATCTGCACCAAGACCAGGAATACCTCTAACAAATAAAGTTGGTTTTGAACCGGGTGCACCATTTTGTATTACGGTAACCCCCGAAGCTGCTCCTTGCAATGCTTCCTCAATTCGTACAGGTTTTAGTTTTTGAATAGTTGAGGCACTAACGGAAGAAATTGCACCAGAAACTTTGGCTACTTTTTGTGTACCATAACCAACTACAATTACTTCATCAAGGTTTTTTGTACTAGGTTCCATATTAACATTAAACACACCTGCTTTAGTAGCTTGTAGGCTTACGTTTGCCATGCCTGCAAATGTAAATAATAGCTTTCCCGATTTTGGAATGTTAATGGAATAGTTTCCACTATTGTCGGTTGTGGTTGTTGTAGTACTAGCCGAATGCTTAACTGTAACTCCTTCTAGTGGCTTTCCCGTAGTTTCGTTAGTTACTTTACCAGTAATTAGCAAATTTTGACCAAAGGCTGTTTGAGAAAAAGTCCCAATAATAATACTGAGAAAAAGAAGTTGAATCTTTAATTTCATATTTATGCAAGTTTTAGTGAATCAATAATTGATTACAATCGAAATGTAAATATATTATATACCACATCAATTTAAAATTACTTTACCACATCATTACTACATCAAAATAATTAATCAATTGATTATCAATATATTTAAACTACATCATTACTACATCAAATTTATTTTGTATAATTACACAGCCATAATTACAAAATAAATGAAACAAGTACTGCTTTTTCTTTTGCTTCCCCTTCAAGTTTTTTCTCAAAACACTATTGGCTTCCCCGATATTATTAATTATTCAAAACAAGCATATAGGGCAGGGTTACAAAACTGGGATATTAAACAAGATAAATTTGGCAAAATGTATTTTGCTAATAACGAAGGGCTACTTTGTTTTGATGGTAAATATTGGAATAATTACTCTTTACCCAACAAAACAAACGTACGTTCGGTTGTAATTGGGGAAGAAAATAGGATATATGTTGGAGGACAAGATGAGTTAGGATATTTTAGCCCATCCAAAAATGGAACGTTGGCTTATCATTCTTTAGTAGAATTGATACCTACTCAACAACGATTTTTTGGAGATGTTTGGGATATTATTTCGTTTAAGAGTAACATATATTTTCGATCTTCTACAAAAATTTTTAAATATACAAAACAAAGCATAGCTGTTTTTAATGCACCAAACGAATGGAGTTATTTAGGTGAATGTAGTGGCAACTTATATGCACATGATTTTGCAAAGGGCTTAATGAAATTTGAAAATGAAGTTTGGCAGCCTGTATTTGTACAAAATATTTTAGCTAACAATGATCCTGTAACAGCAATTTTACCCATAAATGCTGATAGTGCAATTATTACTACTTTACGGAATGGTCTTTATATAATTTCTCCTAAACAAATCTCATCTGTACAATCCACTAATAATCAAATATTTAAAAACGAACGGATATATGCAGCCAAATCATTAAATGATGGAAGAATTGCGTTAGGCACAAGCAACAATGGTGTTTTTATTATTGATAAAAAAGCAACTATTATACAACAGTTTACAACAACCGAAGGCTTGCAAAACAATAATGTGCTAAGTATTTGTTTAGATAGAGAGCAAAATTTATGGCTAGGTCTTGATAATGGGATTGATTTAATAACCTATAATAGTGCTATAAAACAGATTAAGCCACAGTTTCAAAATGGATCAGGTTATACATCAATGGTACACGATAATAAATTATTTTTAGGAACTTCAAACGGTTTATTTAGTGTACCTATTTTACCAACCAACGATTTAAGTTTTACAAAAGGATTTTTTACCACTATTGATAATTTAAAAGGGCAAGTTTGGGGTTTAGCAAATATTAATAACCAATTGTTAGTTGGTCATCATGAAGGGGCGTTTGTAGTAAAAAATAATATCGGAATATCTATTTCTACTAATAAAGGATTCTGGAATTTTATACCATTATCTAATACTTTTCCTACAAATCAAATTATTTCTGGGGGTTATTTAGGCTTAACGTTATTTGATTATGGAAATGATAAAATAACTTTTTCAAAGACAATTCCAGGATTTGTAGAATCATCGAGGTTTGTAGTGTTAGATAAAGATGAAAATATTTGGGTATCGCAACCGTACCATGGCATTTTTAAAATTGTACGTAATGTAGATGGAACATATACTAGCTATACGTATGGCGATAAAAAAGGCTTGCCTTCATTATTTAATAACCATGTGTATATTATAAAAAACGAGTTGTTAGTTGCAACAGAAAAAGGTATTTATAGTTTCAATAAAGAGAAAGATATTTTTGAGCCCTCCACTTTTTATAAAAATATTTTGGGGCAGCAAAGTGTTCGTTATTTAAAAGAAGATACAGATGGAAATATTTGGTTTATACATGAAAAAAAATTAGGTGTAATTGATTTTTCTAAAAAAGAACCTGTAATTATTTACTTACCTGAATTAAATAATAAAATGCTTAGCGGTTTTGAATTTATTTATCCTGTAAATAGTAATAATATTTTTTTAGGTGGAGAGAAAGGTTTTTATCATATTAATTATGAAAAATACAAATTCACAATCCCTAAATTAGACCTACAAATACGAAATTTAGTCATTAGCAACATTACAGATAGTATACTATTTGGCGGTTATTATACGAATGATAATCAGTTACAAGATAATAAAAATATACATTCAATAAATTACCGTTGGAAAACGCTTCGTTTTGAATACGCCTCTCCTACTTATGGTAATCAATCTAATTTAGAATATAGTTATCGACTTAAAGGCTACGACAATAATTGGAGTGAGTGGACGAATAGAACAGAAAAGGAATACACAAACCTATCATCTGGTAAATTTGTATTTGAAGTTAAAGTTAGAAATAATTTGGGTGCAGAATCTTTATCAGCAACATACATAGTTACTATTTTACCACCATGGTATAAAACAATTTGGGCTAAAATTATTTACTTTTTATTAGTGTTAGCTGGTCTTTATTTTTTGTATGAATTTTTGCAGAAGAAATTTAATTTACAACAACAAAAGTATGAAGAAGAGCAAAAAAAATTACGCTATATACATGAGTTAGAATTAGCAAAATCAGATACAGACTTAATTGCACTACAAAATGAAAAATTAGAAGCCGAAATAAATTTTAAAAATTCGGAGTTAGCATCAAGTGCAATGCACTTAGTAAAAAAGGGAGAATTAGTATCTAAAATAAAAGGAGAACTTACACATATTATAAAAGGTGCCGAAAACCCAAAAGTAGAAACAGAGCTTAAAAAAATGATAAAATCGATTAGTGAAGATGATACAATAGATACCGAGTGGGAAAAATTTGCCAAACATTTTGATAAGGTACATAGCGATTTTACTAGTGTTTTAAAAGAAAAGCATCCTACTATTTCAAATAACGAAATTAAACTTTGTGCTTATTTACGTATGAATTTATCTACCAAAGAAATTGCACAACTGTTAAATATAAGTGTTAGGGGTGTAGAAATTAGTAGATATAGATTACGAAAAAAATTGGCCTTAGCTACAGAGGTAAATTTATTTGATTATCTTATAAATTTGCAATCAAAATAAGCATAAACTATTTCATCATTTTCTTAGCTTCGGCTAAAACATTTTCATTGACTAAACCTTTAGGTTTGTTAAATAGTAATTTTAAAAACGTAGTAGATTTTGAAAGTGCGATATTTATATTTTTTTTAGGTGCATTTGCTAACTGCATTTCAGCCGCTAAACTTCTATAATACTTACCTGCCAATAACATTTCTTTAAAAGCCAATTTGTTTTTTGCTATGTATCCTGTTATTTCTTTTTCAAACGTAGTTTTGTAATATTTTTTATTTATGTTAGAATCATTAACGGCAAAAATAATATTGAATACATCATTAAAATAAGCGGTGTAATAATTGGCTTGTTTAAATCCTTTTGAAAACAAAAATTTGTATTGCGGTACTAATATATTGTACTGTTTATCTTCCCTTAACCAATCAATTTTATTTAAAATAAAATAGGGTGATTGGCTGAAATTTAGCATACTAAAATCGGTATAGCGTTGCAGTGATTCTTCATTTTTAGTAATCCGATAATAATAAACTAGCCATTCGTAAATAGGTTGAAAACTTTTATTCTCAGTTGTTTTTACAATTAAATTGTCGGCAATATTTTTTGCAAATAACAATCCATCTTCTTGTTTACCGGCATATATGGCGGCTTTGGCAGCGTAAAACAAATTATTACTATCTAATTTTTGTAACCCCCATTTATTCTCGTTTATATACGATGAAAATGCAATGGCTTTTTTAAATTTACTCAACGCTTGTTCGTACAATATTTTATCTTTTCGTTCTATTGCACTATTAAAATGTATCATTCCATCATTACATAAATCATTATACAAATTAATAGGCAAGCCAAAATTTTCTAGTTTTAAAATAGAATTTACTAAGTTGGCATTTAAATCATTGGCTGTTTTTAAAGCATTAATGGCAACTGATTTTCCATCTGCCACCACATCACTATATTGTTGGCTAGTACCTATAACATAATAAATTCTGCTTTTTAAAAGTAAGCCATTTACAGCTGTATCTTTTTCTATAAGGTACTCATCTATTTGTTGCTTAGCATCAATTATTCTTCCTTCATAAAAATACTTTAACGCATCTGTATAGGATTGACAAAAAATTTGGGTGCTAAAAAGCACCCAAACCATTGTTAAAAAAACATATTTTTTTTTGTATAAAAAAGTCGTTTGCATTTACTCTTCCGTTGTGTTTTCTTCTGCAGCCTCATCTGTTGCTGCATCATCAACTTTAGTGTCCGTTCCAGCATTTGCATCTATAATAGTTTCGTCTCCTATAACTGCATTTTCATCAAATATCACTTCTTCCTCCTGCTCTTCTAATTGTGTTATAGCTGCTATTGCATCGCCTTCATCTACCTTAATTAATTTTACGCCTTGTGTTGCTCTTCCTTGTGGTCGAATACTTGCAACACTCATTCGAATAGTTACACCACTTACACAAGTAATCATTAAATCTTCTGTTTCGCCAACGGCTAATAAACCCACTAATCTTCCTGTTTTTTCAGTAACATTTAGAGTACGTACGCCTTTACCGCCACGGTTTGTAATGCGATAAACATCTTCTCCATCTTCATCCACTAGCGGTGTACGTTTGCCAAAACCTTTTTCGCTAACCACCATTATGGTTTTGGTTTTGTCCTCTCTATTTACACAAACCATACCTACCACTTCATCAGTAGTATCATCTACTTGTATTCCATAAACACCTATTCCGCCCCTGCCTGTGCTACGTACTTTTTCTTCAGGAAAGCGAATAGCTCTACCACTCTTAATGGCCATCATAATTTCACAATTACCATCGGTTAATCTTGCTTCTAACAATTGATCACCCTCTTGTATATTTATAGCGTTAATACCATTTTGACGAGGTCGACTAAAATCTTCCAAATCGGTTTTCTTTATAATTCCTTGTTTAGTACATAAAACGATGTAATGCCCTTTAACATACTCTTCATCTTTAAAATTCTTAACATCAATAATGGCTCTTACCTTATCATCTGGCGGTATTTGTATTAGATTTTGCATTGCCCTACCCTTACTTGTTTTATCCCCTTCTGGCACTTCATATACTTTCAACCAAAAACATCTACCCTTTTCTGTAAAAAATAATAAGGTGTGATGTGTACTTGCTACAAATAAATGTTCAATATAATCTTCGTTTCTTGTACTACTTCCTTTGCTTCCTCTACCACCTCTGCGTTGCTGACGGTATTCTGTAGCCGAAGTACGTTTTACATATCCTAAATGCGATATGGTAACCACCACATTTTCCTCCTCAATAAAATCCAACATATCCATATCATCACCCACATAAACAATTTCACTTCTACGGGCATCACCAAATTTTTCTCTTACTTCTTGCAATTCTGCTTTAATAATATCAAAACGCATTCCCTCATTTGCTAGTAATTCAATTAAGCGTTCAATCTCTTTCATTAAGCCAGCATGCTCTTCTCTAATCTTATCAATCTCCATACCAGTAAGGCGTTGTAAACGTAATTCTAACACAGCCTTACTTTGTATTTCAGTCATGCCAAAACTAGTCATCAATCCTTCTTGTGCAATATTTGGTGTAGCACTTTCTCTAATTAATTTTATTACTGCATCTAAATTATCTAATGCAATAATGTAGCCTTCTAAAATATGTGCTCTTTCTCTGGCTTTTCGTAGTTCAAACTCTGTTCTTTTGGTAACTACCTCTAACCTAAAATCTACAAACTCTCTAATCAAATCTTTGAGGTTTAAGGTTTTTGGTCGGCCTTTTACAATAGCAACGTTATTAATGCCATACGATGTTTGTAAATCGGTAAACTTATACAATTGATTAATGACTACTTGTGCAACAGCATCTTTCTTTAAATCTATAACAACCCTTGTGCCTTCTTTATTGTTACTTTCGTTGTTAACATTGCTAATTCCTTCAACGATTTTATCGTTAATAATATCGCCAATTTTTTGTGTTAAGGCATCTCTATTAACTTGGTAGGGAACTTCGGTAATTATAATTTTTTCTCTGCCTTTACTATCCGTTTCAATGGTTGTTTTTCCACGTAACACTACTCTACCTCTTCCTGTATGAAACCCAGCTTTTATACCTTCATACCCATAAATAATACCACCAG
>JANNWD010000264.1:0-2472 GCA_031408315.1 Bacteroidota bacterium | reverse complement strand
AGTCCATCGACTGAGTCGTTACGTGCTTGTGTTCCGCTTGCGCCCTCACCTCTTAGTTCACCTCTTAGTGATACGGATACAACGTTCCACTTTCGTTTCTTCTAAAACCTTTTCACGGAGCAAGACCTTCAATCTTAAATAAATAACTCATAGATTAGTAGTTATCAAACTACTGCCAATGCGGCTTTAACCTCGCCCACCTTTATAGCCCCATGCCTTGTCTCATGGGGAGTGGAACGACTCCAACTTCTTAACGGAACACGGTTACCCTCTGCCACTTCTTGTTTGGTAAAAAAAAACGGAATCTTTCGACGAACTCCGAACCATCCAGGTTGTTGCCTTCTTCGGCTGTTTCCATGTAGAAGGAGTTTTCGAATGCTCCTTGACCATCGCAGGTCTTCGTTCTTCTTGAACCATATAATTTGTGGGTGACTTTCGACGCCTCCCAAACCATACCAGGTTGCTCTACCTGAGTCTTTTATTGCCCGCCTGACCCTTGGATTCTGCTTCTGAGTGGCGATTATCGGCTGAATCGGTCGCGGCAGGTGGTAAAGGGTCCTGGGGAGGATAGCCTTTGCTTTCAAACCATTCTCGTGACGGGACCGCGATGCCTCTTTCCGGATCCACAAGAATACACACCCTCGCTTCCAGTTTTCTGATTGCTTCCACTATGTCCTTGTGAGCTGCGCCCTGTCTAGTAATGATTTTGGTGTACTCTTCCGTGAAGTGCTGTGACCCTGGGTACTTGTTCGGTGGGAGCGCGGCGGTAGTATTGTTGGACGATGACATGATTGGGGCCGCCGATGTGGTTTGCTGTGGTTCTGTTGCGTGTTGCATGTTCGTTTATGACTTGTGTTTCTGTTGGCTGTTGCTTTTCCCACTTTTGAGCGACACGATACTTGATACCGGTTGAGTGCTGGCCGCAGTCATTGACCGAATCTTGCTCTCCCTAGCGGGCTGGCTGTTGGGATAACCATCTTGCCATAACATTTCTTTCCCGAGCGTAAGTCCCCTCGGCTAATTCCGCTCTCGTTCTATACCGACATCGAGCCGCCCTAGCTCTTATCAACCACCCTTCCTTAAGCTCTAAGCTGAGAGCCAGCACCTTGCGTAATCCCATCCTGAGCATGATTTTTCCGTCCTCCGTGATCTCCCTCGTACCCTTTGCCCATTGATCTTTGATCTCACCGTCGACTTCTGTTAGAAGAATCGCAGAGTCTTTTTCGTGCAGCACTCCGTTCCGGTGTTGCCACTGGTCCCACGCGACATCCCATAATTTTTGGATAAGAGCCGTTACCCACCGCAATCCAGTTCTTCTGCTGCCGGTCCGAGTTAGTTGCTCTTGTTGGACTTCCCTCCACCCTCTGATCAACGTTCCTTCCAATACTGCTTTCCACCCGAATTCGTCCTGCTCTTTCAGCATGTCTCTGATCGTTGCTGGGTAGAGTGAATCATCCGGTATTGTCTTGTATCTCCAGTTCGATAAACGACTGCATATAGCTGTAGCGAGATCTGATTGCGTTTTCTGAGTCTTCAACCATTCCTTTAGCGCCAGGATTGATTTGTCCCACACGTCATTTGCTCCCTGTCCTTGGCACACCCACACGTGTTCTGCGTCTTCGTCCTCTGAGCATCGCGGGCACTTTGCCGTGTCCCTTTTCTTCCACCGGGCCATCATTTTTCCTGTCCCACAGAAACCGGATACGTGTTTGGTCACCCAATGCTGTCTACTTGTCTTTATCGCTTTCATAGCTAGCCCCGTCGCTTTCCAATCAATGATTGTGAGTGGATTTTCCCCGAACCTTTGTTTTCTTGCCCAATAGGTTAAAGCTGCCTTGCCTTGGCGGATTTCTGTCACTTTTCCTCGTATATCGCACGATACTTTCTTGTTATCGATCCACAGCGGCCACGCTTCCCCATAAATCCGTTCCTGTCTCGTTATTTGGACTGCGTTCTGAGTGCTCCAGTGCTCTTTAGCTTTTCGATCCATTTCGACATTCAGCATAGCCCATCGATCTAGTTCCATCCCGGCATCGTCTTGATGTCCTTTCACGTGACGGGTAGACCATTTAATTGGACTTCGTTTCAAAGCGTGCCGAAGAGCGGAGATCAAGTCGTATTGTGGAAGTTTTGGGTGTGTAGTGTCTGAGTCTGTCGTTCCTTTCTGTAACGCCATCAGTCCGTCGCACGCTAACTCTACTGACCCTGCTGGCACGTTGTGGAATCGACAAAGGCTCTCAATCATTATTACCATCCCGTGCAAACCGGCTAGCTCACTTCTGTACGCGCTTTGGTCTTCAGGTTGGCCCGGGACGATGCATGATCCTGTCATTTCCCCTACTGCTGTAGCCCCTTGCAGGATCCAGCTTGCCGTACCAAAACTGTTTTTGAAAGACCCGTCACTTACTCCGATACAGTTTCCTTGGCGGATCGCTTCTGCAATTTCTCTCCCATCGTCGGTTAACGTGCAAC
>JANNWD010000263.1:0-2558 GCA_031408315.1 Bacteroidota bacterium | reverse complement strand
CAGCAAAAACGATTGATTGAAAAGCATAATCACCTGCATTCCAAGTAAAGCCTTCAAGGTATTTAGTAGGGCCTGTTTCACTTTCCATATGCACATGCATATCAATTAGACCTGGCATTACTGTTAATTTTTTTAAATCGATTACTTTATCGCCCTGAGCAGCAGTAATATATCCTTTTTGCACATCTACAATCTTTGCTCCTTCTACAACTATACTCATTTCTTTGAGTATGACTTGGTTCTTTACATCAACTAATTGACCGCAATAAATAAAGGTTTTTTGCGCTTCCGCTCTTGCAACCATAACAAAACAGCAAAGCACTATGATCGTTTTTTTCATACTATTTATTTAATGGAAGTTAATTCATTTATCGAAAAGAAGTAAATTAAAAAGAGGCCGTCTCAAAACAAATTGAGGCGGTTTTTTTATTTGTGAGATTTGAAGTTACTATTTTTTGGATTTAATTTGTAGGAACCGTTGTGAGCGGGTTCATTTTAAAAAAATAGGTTAAAACAGACCCTTTAGGCTGCTTTCTTTCTTAAATTATGCGCTAGTGCAAGTAATCCGGTTTCAATAGTTACTTTTTCTATTCCACGTAGCATGAAGCGTTTAAAATGGTGATTGTGTTTGATGTTGGCAAACACTGGTTCCACATCAAAGCACCTTTGTTTTCGTTTTACAATCCCTTCTACACTTAGCAATCTTTGTTCTGCTTGATCTTTGAGCCTACCTAGGTTTATATTAATGTCTATGATTCGATTGCCTTTGGCTTTATAACATCCAGCTCTTAGCGGACAGCCCTCACAGTTTTTTGCCTGATATTTTTTAATGGTTTGTTGATAGCCTGTTGTTGTTGTTTTTGTAAACTGTCCTATTGAGTGCATATGTTGACCCATGGGGCATACGTAATAATCTTCTGTAGGATTATAATGAAGTTTATCTGGTGCAAAGGGATACTTGTCACGGATGGTTTTGTTTTGCTGACGATCGAACTGGTTGTGTTTTACATAAGCTGTTACGTTATTATCTTCTAGCCACTGATAATTTTCTTCACTTCCATATCCTGCATCTGCAATGCTATTGTCTGGTAAAGAATCAAACTGTTCTTTGTGTTGTTCTAAGTGTGAGATAAGCGTGTTGGTATCAGTGGTATTTTGATGAACAGAGTAAGAAGCAATGTATTGTGTATTGGTGGAGATTTGTACATTATAGGCAGGCTTCAACTGACCATTAAGCATATGGTCTTCCTTCATGCGCATAAAGGTGGCATCGGTATCTGTTTTACTAAAACTATTTCTTGCTTCTCCTAATATTTTTTCGTGTGCTTCATATTTATCTAATGCCTCTGGCCAGTGTTTTTTGGCGTAGTTCAGTTTTTGCTTAACCTGTTTATTGATATCCTTATCCTTTAATGCCGCATTGATTTTTTCTATAGTAGCACTCACTTTCTCTGCATCTATTTTCTCAAAACTGGTAGGATCTGTATCATCCATCTCCGCTGCTGCTACACTTTGTGCATACCGCCACAAATCATTTAACTGTTGTTTTATTTTCTCTTTGTTGGTTTTAATGGCCTTGCCCCATACAAAAGTGTATCGGTTAGCATTAGCTTCTATCTTAGTGCCATCGGTATATAAATCTTTAATGTTCAGCAAGCCTTCTTCACACAATAATGTCACAACCTGTGTAAATATAGGTTGAAGGGTTTGCTCTAATCGCTTACCTCTAAATCGGTTAATGGTATTATGATCTGGCTTGGCCATGCCCGCCAACCACATAAAATAAATATTACTACTCACAGCCTCTTCTATCTTACGACTGCTATAAATGTTGCTGATATAAGCATACACCACTGACTTGAGTAACATCCGTGGATGATAACTACTAGTTCCTCCAGGCTTATATCCTGCAATTAATGAACCAATATCTACTTTATCTAAAACCGCACTTACTATCCGAACAGGATGGTCTTTACTAACTAGCTCATCCAAATTAGGTGGTAATAGAAATAGTTGGTTCTGGTCGTTTTGCTTAAAAATAACTTTAAGGTCTTGTCGCTTTGCCATATCATAAAGACACAAAAAACAACCCATTTATTGTATATGCAACACACTGTTTTTATACACCCACTTTGTGCATAATCCACCCCTAAAAACTATTTCCCATAAAAAAAGAGACTGCCCCTTTTGAGACAGCCTCTTTTTTCAATTAATTTTTGCGAGATACTGCAACTTTCTCTGTAATACTTTCACTAATTACTACATCAAAGTTTTCTGATTCGCCAGTTTTAGCATTGCGAATAGAAAAAGTTAATCTACTAATATCTTCTTTGTACAATTTAAAGGTTTTGCTAAATGCAATCTCTTTATAATTTTCACTGAAGAATAATTCGCCCTTAGCATCAGTAATTACTAATTTAAAAGTACTTCCTGTTGGGTTATTATAAACAACCTGAAACGTTAGATAATCATTGCTATCAGTACCTTTGTAGATAACAATTGCTTTATTGTTTTTTGTTGGTTCAAAATTAAAAACACACGACTGCAAGACCGAAACC
>JANNWD010000262.1:0-4980 GCA_031408315.1 Bacteroidota bacterium | reverse complement strand
AAATTTTCCAATGATTTTTCACTCCAATTTTTTGTTTCAATAAGAAAAATACCTGATGAGGAAACCAGAATATGGTCAATTTGAATAGATTTAATATAATCGTTTTCTTGTTTGTTGTAAATAGGAGAAGAAAAAGAAATGCAAAAATCATTTATCAAAAAATATTCGTCCGAAAGACTTTCTAACTCTTTTACAACTTTCTGTTCTCCTAATGCCCCATAAATAAAAGGGTCTAGTTCATCTAAGATTGTTTTTTTTCTATCAAGTTCTGTTAGTGGGATTGTGCAACTTTGTTTTACTGCATCCTCAAAATGTGAAATAATGTATTGATTGCGATTGCTTTTCTGTTGACTGAGGTTAACTATTTCTCTAATTGATTTTTTTACTTTTATTGCTACATTTTTTTCGTTGTAGAAGATTTTCTTTTTATAGTACCAATTTTTTAAAAATATGACTAGTTGCTCAAAATGGTTTGTAGGGGCAAAAGTTGTTAAAACATTTAATTTGTGTCTCTGTTTATCAATCTCTTCATTTAATTCTTTTTCTTTGAGAAGCTTACTCTTTTCGATTGTTGTATCCAATTGCATTAACTCACATTGGAGTCTAATTTTTTCTTGCTCAATTAAATTTTCATGTTGGGAAATGATTTGTTGTCGGTTAATTGAGTATAAATTTTTAAAATCAATTACTTCTTTCAAAGATTTGAAGTCGTTAATGTTGTGCCTAAGTAAATGAGATTTTAAAGTAGTTAATCAGCCAACAGAATTAAAGGTTTTGCACATTGCTGTATATAAATAGTTTAGTAATCTAAGGCTGTCTACTAATTGCTACAAGCACTACTATAAATAGCTTTACAATTATATAATTATACCAATTACACTTTAAAATTATTCATTTAAATGAGTTACTTCACTTCGTTCAGTATGACTAACTCTAAGTTTACACCCAATAACTATCCTTTTAATTTAAACGGTTAGCTATTTGTTAAAAAACAGGCTTTCGTCATGTTGAGAAACGACCTGTTCCGGCTTTTTCGGAAATAATCAGCTAATTTTTATACCTGCTTTACCAAATATTTCTTGGGCAACTATCTCCAAATTTATTGCCGAGTAAAAAGCCTAATACAACCTCATGTGAGCCAGTTGTGTAGGTTCGTAACCTAGATGAAGTGGCGTTTTCATACGCATAACTAATATTGAAGGTATTGCTTACATTTAAACCAACCATGCCACTGTAGCCAGCAACTAAATTAGCAAATCGGTAACTACCGCCAACCCAAAACTTATCTAAGTATTGTAATTTAACATTGGTGTGTACCGATAAAAATTCTGGTTGGTAATATTGTGCCATTACCGAAGGAAGGCAAGATATTTGATCGCTTAAGAAAAAACGGAAACCAGCAGTAGCAAAATAATTAGGTGTAAAGTAAGTGCCGTAATTATCGTTTTTTACAAACTTATTTTTACCCGGTATAATATTTAAAACTGATAAACCTGCAAAATAATTTTTAGAGTATAACCAAAGCCCTGCACCAACTTCGGGTTTTAATTTTTTTAACTCCCCATTTGCATAACCAATAGCTGGGTCGTTAGGATCTAAACTACCAAATACAATTTTACTTCTATCTAAATTTACTGCACTAAACCCTGCTAAAAATCCTGCCGATAACGCTGTATTTGATGTTAGTGGTTTATGATAAGCAAATGTGCCATAAACACTCCATCTATTAATATAACCAGCCTTATCATTAACTGCAGTTAAGCCAATACCACTGTGTGGTGGCGATACGGTGTATTCATCCCAATACCCTTTACCCCTTGGGTTTTCGCCAGGTATTTCAACCGATGTAATGTTGGTACGTAAATCTTTCTTATTTATTGGAGCATGCATAGTAAAATAACTAGTAGTAGGATGCCCTTCTATACCAACCCATTGATTGCGGTAACTAGCTTTTACATCGGTATAGTTTTCTATACCAGTAACAGCAGGGTTTAAAATATAATTGTTTAAAATGTATTGTGTATAAAATGGCTTGGCTTGTGCCATTACTCCAATACTACTAACACATATCAATGCTACACTAAATAATTTTTTCATGGTTTGTTTCTGTTAGTTGAAAGTTGAAAGTTGATAATTAATAGTTATGTAACCTATCTTTTCAACTTTCAACTTTCCATTTTCAACTTTCAATTATTTTATTATCGTTACATACCCAGTTACAGGATCTCTACCAGCTTGTGGCTCAATGATGTAATAATACGTATCTAATGGCAACGGTTTACCTTTTACAGTTCCATCCCAAGGCTTGCCATATCCTTTACTTTCAAATACTAACTGGCCTGTACGATTAAACACTTGTACTCTACAATTTGGATAACTATCTAAATACTCAATTCTCCAAAAATCATTTATACCATCGTTATTGGGCGTAAATGTATTTGGTATTTGAGGAAATTTAAGCACTTTAATAAACACATCGTCCGATGCTGTACAACCACCCCTACTTGTTACCGTTAATTTGTACGTTATATCATCTTTAACGGATGCTGCGGTAGGCTGTTTTACTTTATTATTATTGTTAAAATAAGTATTAGGTGTCCATAAGTATTCCAATATATCTCCTTCTACTGTTGGGTCTAATTTTGCAGAACCAAATTCTAAAATAGTTCTGTCTTTACCAGCATGTACTTTAGGATAATCGTACACAGTAAATACTTTAGACAACGTATCGCTATGGCAACCAAAACTATTTATAATATAAAGTGTAGGAGCAAAAGGACCAATAGTTGGATAAGTAAACGTAGCTATAGCACTTGGGTTTGCAGGGGCAAAAGTTCCACTACCTGTAAAATCCCAATGCCTACTAACCGTTGTTGCTCCAACTGTAGGGTCGGTTAAATCAGTAAACACTACATCATCTGCAATACATACTGCAGGTTTATTAGTACTAAATGCGGCTTTGGGTTGTGCTTTAATTGTAGTTAATGGTATTACAATGTCTTTTGTACAACCTACTACCCCACCATTAAGCACTGCTTGGCTAGTTGCTGTAAGTTTAACATCGTATGTACGTTGTACAGCAAAATAATGTGTTGGGCTTATAGCAGTTGTGTTATTTAATGTACCACTAGCAGGGTCATCAAATTCCCAAGCATACGTCATACTTGTACCATCTGGCATTGTAGAGCCGTTATTAAATTTAACACTGGCTACTGGTATACAATACACTGACTTATCAGGTGCAAAAAATGGTACTGGATAAGGGTTTACTCTTATACTTCCAATTACATTTGATGTTAAACAAGTATTACCAGCCGTTGTAATGCTAAAGTTAAATACTGGCCCACCTGCCGTGGTAGTTGGCGTACCGCTAACCGTAACCGTATTACCTACTAATGTAGCTGTAACACCTGGCGGTAAGTTTGATGGTAGTTGAATTCCAGTAGCACCACCACTAATAGTGTACGTAATATCATCAATAGCTGTATTTACACAAACTGATTGAACACTATCTCCACTAACCCTTACAATATTATGATCTGGCTGTACTGTTATGGTGATTGGCGTTGTAGCAACAATACAATCGTTACCTGTAGTGGTAATAGTACAGGTAAATGGCGAACCAACAGTTGTACTTGGAGAACCTTGTATAGTTAGAGTAGTACCAGATACAGATGAAGTAAGCCCTGCTGGTAAAGGTGGGCTAAACGTTGCATCAGTAGCTCCTCCACTCAATGTATAAACAATAGGTACAATTGGTGTATTAATACAAACCGTTTGTATATTATTAGCACCACCAGTTATTACATGGTTAGGCTTAATAGTTATTACTGCACTAGTATCTTTACTTAAACAACCTACAGTACTTACATTATGCATTGTAACAGTATAATTTGTTACCCCTGGAAAAGTATGTGTAAATGTACTACCCGGTGCAAAAGATTGAATTCCACTACCATCACCAAAATTCCAAACGGTATTAGCTAAGGTTACGCCTGCAGGTGCGGTACTTAAATCGGTAAACGAAACTGGTACGCCTTGGCAAGTTGGTGTTACATAACTAAAGGTAGCATGTGCCGTATCAATTACTGTAATAGTTTTACTTAATGTATCAATACAAGCACCCGGATTACTAGCCGTAAATGTATATTTAATAATATGTGTACCCACACCTGCTATTTGAGGGTCGAACAAACCTGTGGCGGCATTAATAATACCTGGCCCACTGTACGATTGAGTACCCGGTACACCTCCTACCTCACTACCTTGGGTAATGTTGAAAGGTGGTACTAATAAACAACTATTTGGTATATTATTAAACTGTACCCTAGGTGTTGCATTTACAGTAATAGCATCATTACGATTTGTAAAACATACATTACCAGAATAAGCCACTACTCTAATATTGTAGGTAGTATTTGTTTGTAAATTAGTAAGATATTTATGTTTTGTAATGCCATTAAATAAAGGGTCGTTAACCGTTTCAAATACACCTGGTGCACCAGTAACATCCCAATAAATTTCTAACCTTGTTACATTACCAAAACCAACCGTAGAAAGATTCCGAAGCTGTACCGAATCGCTACTGCATAAAGAAGCTCTATTTATAAAGTCATAATTGCTGACAGGGTCGGCACTGTTGATGGTTATTTGCTGTACTAGAGTATCTAAACAACCAGTATTACTAGTTACAATTTGCGTTACTAAATAATTACCAGGTGCTGGGTATAAGTGAGATCCATTTATACCAACTGAATTATTTAATGGACCACTCGGAGGGTCGCCATAATTCCATCTATTTAATGGTCTATTAACCGTACTTGGTGTGTTTATACTACTGGTATCTGTAAATATGGTAGCCACATCATTTATACAAACCTCAGGTACAATAAAGCCTGCCCTTGGTGTATCGTTTATAATTACATTTTGTATAGCATCCGGATTACTTATACAACCGTTACTATTTACAGCATTTAGTTT
>JANNWD010000261.1:0-31493 GCA_031408315.1 Bacteroidota bacterium | reverse complement strand
CCCCTATCCCCTTTTTGTGGTATTGTTTATGCAATAAGCCCTACTTACTTTTACCTTCTAGTAAAAGATTACAAATTATTACGCATTTTTTATAATTGTTTTTATAAATATAAAATAAGTTATATATTTATATTCCTTCTACTATCCCCAAAGTCAGCAAAATTGTAATATCCTTTAAGAGCCAAATTATTTATTAAAAATTTTTGCAAATGACTAAATGTTTACGTTTAGCACTTACCGTTATTACAGTAGCTGCTACCTTTATTACCACACAAGCACAAAATGTAGCCATTAATAATACTGGCGCTACAGCCGCTACCACCGCCATTTTAGATGCAAGTAGCACCACAAAAGGTGTATTAGTTCCAAGGATGGATAAAACACAAAAAAATGCTATTGCAACTCCGGCAAATGCATTGTTGGTTTATCAAACAGGGCCAGACAGTGTAGGTTTTCATCACTACGATTTACCCACCACAAGTTGGAAATGGTTAAGCAATAATAGCCCTTTGATGGATACCATTAATTGGAAAACTAAGGGTAATTTGGGCTTAACAGATACAACTAGTTTTTTTGGAAATATTGACAATATACCTTTAAATTTTAGGCAAAACAATATAAAGACAGGAAGATTAGACAATATTAGAGGAAATTACTTTTTGGGTTATCAGACAGGTAACGATACAGCGGTGGGTTATGTAAATATTGGTTATCAAGCAGCACAAAACATACGAAATAGTGTTTCTGGAGTAAACATTGGCTATCAAGCTGGGCAAAATATTAGCAACGGAAATGCTAATAGTGTAAATATTGGCATTTTTGCTGGACAATCTTCTGTTGGTAACGCAACCACACAAAATGTATTTATAGGTGGCGGTGCAGGTCAATTTAATAAAGCTGGTGGTGGTAATGTAGCCATAGGTCAATTAGCATATAGAAATGATACAACTGGTACACTTAATACTGCCATAGGTTATCAAAGCATGACTAATGGTGTTGTAGGATTAGAAAATACAGCGGTAGGTAATTACAGCATGAGTGGTGCAAAAGGAGTTAGCAGAGATGTAGCAGTAGGCACATTAGCCCTAGCCCGTCATGTAGGCGGCGAAGCTAATACGGCCATAGGTCATTTTAGCCAAAGAGATTCTTCAAAAGGCACTTTTTTCAATACTTCCGTAGGTGCATATAGTATGGAATTTAACCGTACAGGCGTTTACAACACAGGCTTGGGTTTAAGTGCCATGAGGCTTGCTGATAGCACAAATTATAATACCGCAGTAGGTGCCGATGCTATGTATAATCACAAAAAAAATAATAGCAATGTAGCAGTAGGTGCTTTTGCTATGAGAGGTGATAGTAGCGGTTTTTGGAATACTGCTGTTGGTAGCGAAACCATAGATGCTCCATCTGCTAATAATAGAGGATCTATAAATACTGCACTAGGTTTTAGAGCATTGCGTAACCACATAAGAGGCGATGAAAATACCGCATTAGGTGTTGGAGCATTAGAGGCAGACTCCTCTGGATCTGCAAATACAGCGGTTGGTAGAGCGGCTTCTTTTTTAAATAAAAGTGGTACTTTAAATAGTACATTAGGTTATCTAGCTGGTCGTTCATCAGACACTGCCTCATTCACAACATTTATAGGAAGTTTTGCAGGTTTAAATAATAGAGTACATTATAATACAGGTGTGGGTTACAATAGTATGAATGCAAATATATCTGGGTTGGCAAATACATCTTTAGGTAGTTTTAGCTTACAATTAAATCAAACAGGCAATAATAACGTAGCTATTGGTTATAATGCTTCCCTAAATGCCGATACAGCATCTGCTGTTATTGCTATTGGGAGAGATGCCTTACTTTTTAATAGAGAAGATAGTAACGTAGCTATTGGTTACAGAGCAGGAAGAACTTTAGGATTTTCGGGTGGCCGCCATAAAGAAGCTACATTTATTGGAACTTTTGCAGGAGATGCCGCTTTTGTAAGTAGCAAAAACACTGCCATTGGTTTTAGGGCCTTAGCACAAAGGTCTGCAAGCGGCTCTGGTACAGATTATATTGATGGCGGAAGAAATACTGCCATTGGTGACAGTGCAATGGCAAATTCGGTTGGTATTTCTAATGTTGCCATTGGTGCACAAGCTATGCCAAATGCTGGTGTTGCTATTTTTCAAAATGTAGCCATAGGAGACAGTGCTATGGGTAATGCAAATGCAAATGGCGGTCTTAATTTTGACAATGTTGCTGTGGGTTTTAAATCCTTAACACAAGTAAAAAATCAAGGTAATATAGCAGTAGGTTCATACGCTGGGCAAAAGCTTGGTAACACTGTTTGGAATACTGCCATTGGTTATCATGCCTTAGAAGCAGATACCACTGGTAGCGAAAACACCGCAATTGGTACTTCATCTTTTAGAAGCATTGTAAACACTATATATAATGTTGGTGTTGGTATAAATACGGGGTACCACTCTACAGGGTCTGCTAATACATTCATTGGCAGTTATGCAGGGCAAGGCGTTGCAGGCAAAAGTACAGGAGGTAGCAATACCGCAGTAGGCGATTTTGCACTTACTGCAATACGTAGTGGGGGGCAAAATGTAGCTATGGGTGAAAGTGCACTGGGGGCAGATAGTAGTGGTGTTAGAAATGTAGCCATTGGTGCTGGCTCAATGGATCAGCGATTAAGAGGAGATGATAATGTAGCTGTTGGTTTTTGGGCAGGTAGGCTGGATACTGTTGGTTCAAATAGTGTTTATTTAGGTAGAGATGCTGGGTATTATAACCAACGCAGTAATACCGTTGCAATAGGTCATCAAAGTTTATTTAGTAATGGTTTTGGGTTAAATGTGGCAACCCAAGCAGATTCTGCACTATATAATACCGCAGTAGGTTATCAAGCATCTGCAGCTAATACAAAAGGTGGGTGGAATACTTCTTTAGGCTATATTGCTCAAAGGAATAATACAACTGGCTTTTATAATACAGCTGTTGGTATACAATCCCTTTTTTCAAACACCACAGGTAATTCAAACACAGCAATTGGTACAAATGCAATGTTTAGTACAGGTGCAGTCAATTCCAATAGCACCGCAGTTGGTGCTGGTGCAATGCAATATGCTACAGGCATACAAAATACTGCTTTGGGTGCTTTTGCTTTAGGTGGCAATAATGTAACTACAGGAAGTAACAATATAGGTATTGGGGTAAATGCATTAAATCAAGCTACAGGTGCAAATAATAATGTAGCTATAGGGTCATTTTCTTTGGATACAAATACCGATGGTGATGACAATATAGGTGTTGGGGTAAGTACGTTAACAACAAATACGACTGGTTTAAGAAATGTGGCAATGGGTACAGCTGCTTTATCTTTAGCTACATCCAATAATAATACTGCAGTAGGTACAAATGCTGGTAATGCAGTTACCACAGGAGCAAGTAATACACTTTTAGGAAACAATGCCGATGTAACCACAGGTGCTTTAGCTTATGCAACTGCAATTGGTGCAGACGCAACTGTAGGTTGTAGTAACTGTTTAGTTTTAGGAGGTGATAATGCTATAACAAGAACTAAAGTTGGTATAAATAAAAACACACCTACCTTCTATTTAGATTTAGAATATCCATCAGGTGTGGGTAATGGTTTGGGTATACGTAATCAGTCTGCTGTAGCTGGTTGGGAAGTATATCAATTTTCTTCTTCAAATCTTAATTTTCTTTATAATGGTACAAGTGTAGGTAATATAAATAGTGCTACAGGAGTTTACACGGCTACATCAGATAGAAGATTCAAAAGTGATATTAAACCTGTAGAATCTATTTTAGATAGAGTAATGAAACTTACTCCATCTCGTTACCAATACATCAAAAACAATCCTAACAAATTAAAATCAATAGGTTTTATAGCACAAGATGTTGAACCGCTATTTCCAGAGATTGTTAGCAAGCAAAAGACTGAAGGAAATAATAAAGAGTTTAATGAAATATATGGAATTGATTACGCAGGAATGAGTGTTATAGCTATAAAAGCAATACAAGAGCAACAAACTCAAATAGAAAAAATTAAAAAAGATAATGATGAACTTAAAATCAAAAATCAACAATTAGAAAACGATATAAAAGCGATAAAAGCAAAACTAGGTATACAATAAAATATACCACAAATGGGTGAGGCGGTTATATATACAAAATTGTACCTTGTTGGCACAAACTAAGTATAAACAACCGAATACTAAATAACCTATTATTAAAGCGTATTTTAAAATAAATTGCAACTATGCAAAATAAACTAATAAGCACCTTACTCTTTTTTGTAAGCATTGTTGGTGGCCTAAAAGCCCAACAAGTGGTAAAAGCAAGCAATGTAAACTTGGTAACAACACCAGGTACAAAAATTGTAATAAATGGCGGTATTACTTTTTTAGGTACCACCAACTTTAAAGATAGTGGAGAGGTGTACTTACGCCCCAACACAATTGGTGGTGGCGAAAACTGGTTAGATAGTACCGCCACTGGTGTGTACGATTTAAACAGCAACGGTAAAGTGTTTTTTGAAAGCGATAGTTTTCAACTAATTTCTGGTAATACCCAATTTTACAACTTACGTAGCTTTAGCGATAGTGGTGTTATTTTAAATACCAATATTGAGGTACGTAATATTTTAAATTTAGATAAGCGTTTTATTTACACACTACCTACAACAAAAATGTATGTGAGTAACCCTGCTTTAAATGCTATACAAAGTACCAATAGTTTTAGCAGCAGTTGGATAAAGGGGCGTTTAGAAAGAGCTACAAATATTGCTGGTACTGGTGCCGATGGATTTGATTATGTGTTTCAAGTAGGTAAGGATACACTTTATGCTCCAATAAAATTATCTAAGTTTAATACCAATTTGGCAAGGTACGAGGTAGAGTATTTTCCAACATCTCCATTTAATCGCTTAAATGTTTTTTCGCCACCTATTGATCATATTAGCGATGTAGAAAATTGGGAAATTACTAGCAACATTGCCTCAGGGGCAGATGATGATGCAAAAGTGTGGCTTAGCTGGAGAGGCTATAGCCAAGTAAGTGCAAATGCCGTTGTAAGAGATAGTTTATTGGTAGCACAATACATTAATCGACCGCCATTTATTTGGGATGTACCGGGTTTTTGGGCTACGGGTAATGTTTTTGGTCCAGATAGTTTAAGTGGTTATGTACGTTCCAATGCATTTAACGGAATATTTACTTTTGATCATAGAAGATTTACCTTAGGTTCGTTTAGTAAATTTAATGCACTACCAGTCAAATTTTTATACTTTACTGCTGTTGCAGATGGTAATAAAGTACGCCTAAATTGGAATGTAAAAGATGAACAAGAAGTAAGCAGATACGAAGTAGAAAAATCGCTAAACGGCACTTCGTTCTCAAGAATTGACGTAGTTAATTCCTTACAAAAAGCTACATGGTTGTATACCGATTATGACTTTAACCCTGCTAATGGATGGAATTACTACCGCTTAAAAGTGTTTGATATAAGAGGTAAAATAACTTATACCGATGTACGAAGTGTTAAATTTAGTAAAGGATTAGAGCAAGTTAAAATTTTTCCTAACCCTGCGGTAGATTTTTTAACGGTACAACTACCATCATCGTACGTAACTACAAGCACATTACAGTTGTATGGTATTGATGGTAAATTTATTTCTACCTTAAAACCATCTGCAAATAATATACAAATAAATGTAGCTCCTTTGGCAAAAGGCACCTATATAATTCGTATAGTAAAAGCAAACGGACAAATAGAAAATTATCCATTTATAAAACAATAAAATAATATAAGATGTATACAGTAAAATCGTTTTCAATTTTAGCCATAAGTGTTTTATTAGCTACTTCAATTAATGCACAAAACACCAAGCCGCAAGCAACAATAAACGAAACCGATTTAAAACCAGCAGTAGTAAATAAATTGGTTAATACTATACCTGCACCTGGCACAAGAGTAGTTGCGGCCAATGAGCAAGCAAATGCTGCAATAGTAGCTCCTATAGCTAATAATGGTGGTGAAGCTGCTAACAAGCCTGAAAAACTTGAGGCTATTGCTATACCATCTGCTAGTGATATGCAATCAAAAATGACAAATGAAATGAAAGCTACAATGGCAGGTAAATCAGTTAGGCCAAAAACAATTGACCGAACAAGTGGAGCAACAGAATCTAAATTAACGCCAGCCACACCAATTGGGTTAACACCTTCTAAAATTGTTGAACCAATAGCACCTTTACCAATTAAAGAAAATTAATTTTCATTTTTTTATTAAAAGACCACCTAACAAAATAAGTTAGGTGGTTTTTTATTTGTATTAAGTATTTTTACACAAAAAAATATGCTTCAACGTATTCAATCTGTTTGGTTATTATTGGCAAGTGTGTGTGCTTTTTTAACCTTAAAATTCCCTTTTTATAGTGGTACAAATGCAAAAGGTATATCCTCTTATCAATTAAATGGTATGGAAAATATTATTCTTTTATCAATTACCCTTTTAGTAGCTTTATTTAGTTTAGTTATTCTATTTTTATTCAAAAAAAGGAAACTCCAATTTAGATTGTGCTTTGTACTAATACTTATAGAAGTGGCTTTAATTTTTTTATATTATAAAGAATATCAAACTTTTACACTAGGTACTTACTCCCTATCTGCCTTACTTCATCTTTTTATAGTATTGTTTGTATTATTTGCGGCAAAAGCCATAAATAAGGATGAAAAACTAATAAAAAGCAGCGACAGGTTAAGATAAAATATTATAACTATTTTTTTAAAGCAACTATATTATTGATTTAAGCATCTTATTTTTAATTATTGTGTTAAGTAAATACAGTAAAAATTCAATATCATGAAAAAATCAATCCTTTTTATTGTTCTTAGCATTAGTGTGTTTATATTAAAAGCACAAAGCATTTTACCGTTTACCGTTTGGAAACAAGTAACCCAACGTGGTGATATAACTTTTGCTGGTAATAGCAATTTAACTTGCAATGGTGCTAATAGTAATACCACCCCTGCGGTAACTTGTGCAACTGCAACTGGCGAAGTATCGCCTACAGGAAGTGGTGCTGGCAACGGCCATAGCAACAATGGCTTTATTATGACGTACAATAATATTGCCGATGCTTCCGACCCATCTACCCGTTTTAGCCGAAGCAATGCAACTCTTACCCTTGGCACAACCGGTGGTTGTGGAGTAATTTATGCTGAACTTGTTTGGGGCGGTAATATAGAAACTACCACAACTAATTATGCAAAAAGAGATTCTGTTTATTTAAGAACCCCTGTTGGCGGATATGTTGGTTTAAAAGCAGATATAAAAAAAGATACTTCAATCCCTTTTAATGGATATTATTGCTATAAAGATGTAACGGATTTAGTAAGACAAGGTGGAACCGGAATATATTGGACTGCAAATGTTGTTAATACAACAACTGCAACCGGCCGTGGTTTTTGTGGAGGATGGGTTTTGGTTGTAATATATAACGACCCTACTTTACCGCTACGTAACCTAACCATTTTTAGAGGTATTTCATCTATTAACGCTGCAAACCCACAAAATGTACCAATAAGTGGCTTTTTTACACCGCCTTCGCCAGCCGCAGTAAATTTAAAATTAGGTGTTTACTCTTTTGAAGGGGATAGAGGAGGAGGAGGTGATAGTTTGAAGTTTAATGGTGCAGGTACATTTTTATCTGTAACTAACACCAAAAACGAAAATAATAATGCGTTTAATAGTACAATAACTAACAATAATAATGAAACAACAAGAAACCCATCATCACCAAATACCTTAGGTGTAGATTTTGATATTTTTGTGCCAGATAATTCTACAAAAACATTTTTACCTAACAGTGCTTCATCAGCAATTTTAAGAATGACTAGCTCTGGCGATGTGTATGCACCTTTTACCATTTCTACAGCCATTGATGTATTTGAGCCAGATATTGTTATTACAAAAGAATGGGCTTTAAGTGGTGGTAGAACAATAGCTGTGCTAGGTGATACAATTACCTATACCCTTAAAATAAGAAACAAAGGAACCGACCCTGCAACAAATGTTGTAATTACAGACCAATTTTACGGAGCAATAGATTATGTGCCAGGTAGTAGTCAAATAATTAATGGCCCAAATGTTGGAGTTAAAACAGATTTTATTGGCGATGATCAAGTAGATTTTTTAAGCGGAAGCAATACTATAAAGTTTAGAATAGGTAATGGAGCTAATGGTACCATAGGCGGAAGTTTAGGAATTACACCTGCTACATTTGATACTACCACTGTAAGTTTTAAAGTAAAAATAACGAGTGATTGTCAGTATTTTAAATGTAAAGACAGTGTTGTTAATACAGCTTTTGCCGATTTTGTGGGCTTCACATCTGGCCAAGGAAGAAGTACAGCTAGTAGCCCTACAGGTTTAGATGCTTTTGGTTGCCCTTTAAATGGTGCAACAAATCTTAAAGTTGTTGTTCCTCCTTGCCCAATACCAGCCGATACAACTTTTAACCAATGTACTCCATATAATTTAAATAGGCTAACACCACCAAGACCAGGCTTTACAACTTTTTTAAATAGTAGTTTTTCAACAGTAACACAAGCAACAGCTACAGGAACATATTATGGTATTAAAGAAATTTATCCTGGCTGTACAGATACTATACAAATTAATTTTACACAAACTTGTGTATTGCCCATTTTATTAGTTGACTTTACCGCTAACTACCAAAGTAAACAAGTAGTTTTAAATTGGAAAACAGCTACTGAAACTAATAATAAGCAATTTGAAGTTGAAAGAAGTATTGATGGTATTCGTTTTGAAAAAATTGCTGTAATACCTGGTGCTATTAATAGTAATGATACAAAACTGTATAATTTTATAGATATTACTTACCCTAAAGTAAATAAGCTTTATTACAGATTAGTACAAGTTGATTTAAATGGCAACATAAAATACAGTAACACAAGAGTAGTTAGTTTACCAAATGATGATATGGAAATTGGCATAGACATTACTAAAATAATGCCTAACCCTGTAAAAAATATTGTTAACATTAACATTGCATCAAGCAATGAAAATAGTATTATAATAAAAATTATAGATGGGCAGGGCAGGTTGATAAACACATTTAAAAGAGCTGTAAAAAAAGGTGATAATAACGTACAATTTGATTTGTCTTCTTTTGCTAAAGGTTTATACTTTATTGAATTTATTAATACAGATGATGGTAAGAAGGTAACTGCAAAAATTTTGAAGGATTAAAATACGAAAATAGTACGCTTAATAACTTAATTTAGCTTACGTTATTAAACCCATGCTTTAAAATAAATAAATGTATCTAATATGAAATATTTTTTTCAACTCTCCCTATTTATTATATTATTTTTTTGTAAACAAGGATTTTCCCAAACCTGCGTAACTCTTTCTGCGGCAACAGAAGCTAACGAAGCTGTAGCTGGTTCTACAACGTCTTGGACTACGCTTAACAATTCCGCTACTTCTAATGATGTAAGAGATGTATCTGGTAATTTAGCAACTGGAGGTAATTATACAGATAGGTTAAAACTTACCAACTTTGGTTTTGCCATACCTGCTGGTGCTGTTATTCAAGGGATTAGTGCAGATGTAGAAAGGTCTATAAGTACATCTGGTTCAAATTTTACTGATAGAGAAATTATGCTGGTTAAAGCAGGTACAACGCAAACAGTTACAAACAAAGCAACTGCCGCATTGTGGCCATCTACAGATGCCTCAGTTAGTTATGGCAATACTACAGATTTGTGGGGGAATACTTGGACCCCTACTGATATTAATGCAGCTGGCTTTGGTATAGCAATAGCAGCAATTAGAACTACCAACCCCGGTAGCCCTAAAAATGCAAGAGTAGATTTTGTAAATATTACAGTTTGTTATTTAATTTTAACCCCTTTAACCGTTAAACAGTTTACAGTAACTAAAACAATAAATGCTTCTGCTATAATAAATTGGATAACAACTAATGAGCAGCAAGTAAAATACATACAGGTACAAAAAAGTACAAATGGAATTAACTTTACTTTATTTAAGTCTGTATTACCAACTGGTAAAAATTTAGGTACAGATAATGAATATCAAGTAACTGATAATTTTTTATTAAATGGTATTACTTACTATCGCTTAAAAATTATTGATGAAAATGGCGGCTTTAAATTTTCAGAAATAAAAACACTAAACATTACCAATAGTTCGTCAAGAGCTTATATCAATTATTACAATCAACAAATAAACATTGGTATTGCAAACAGTATTGGTAACTATGCTTTACAAGTAACTGATATTACAGGGAGATTATTGTTTTCAAAAAACATTATCTCAAGTGGTGGCAATGAGTTAATCAACATTCCTCTTATACTAAATACAAAACAGTTGATTGTAATAACCTTAAAAGGCAATAACTTCTCATTGCAACAAAAATATCTTAGTTCTTACTAATAAGTTTATAAGTATTTTCCTGTAAAACTTTCTTTACATTTTTTTAAATCAATAGGCTTACCACTAAAAACTAAATTGCCGCCAGCGTCGCCAGCCTCTGGGCCTAAGTCAATAACCCAATCGGCACTTTTAATAACATCGGTATTATGTTCAATTACTAAAATGCTATGCCCTTGTTCTATTAATGCATTAAAACTTGTTAATAGTTTTTTAATATCGTTAAAATGTAACCCAGTAGTTGGTTCATCAAAAATAAATAATACGCTACCTTGTGCTTTTCCTTTACCTAAAAAGCTGGCTAGCTTAACCCGTTGTGCTTCGCCACCACTAAGTGTATCGCTGCTTTGCCCAAGTTTTACATAGCCCAAACCAACATTGCTTAATGGTTGTATTTTTTTTGCAACGCTAGGTTCATCTATAAAAAATTCAATAGCTTGGTCAACACTCATTTCTAATAACTCATAAATATTTTTGTGGTTGTACTTTACTTCCAACACTTCTTCTTTAAAACGTTTTCCATTACATACATCGCAGGTTAAATGTACATCTGCCAAAAATTGCATTTCCACCGTTTGTTCACCTTCGCCTTTACAAGCATCACATCTTCCCCCATCTACATTAAAGGAAAAATGCTTAGGCAAAAAGCCACGTATTTTACTCATAGGTTGTTTGCTATACAAATCTCTTATTTCATCGTATGCTTTTATGTATGTAACTGGGTTACTTCGGCTACTTTTACCAATGGGATTTTGATCAACCATTTCTATTTGTGCAATAAAATCAACATCGCCTTTTATGCTTTTATGTAGGCCACTTTTTTCAGTAACCTCTCCTTTTAATTTTTGCAAGGCTGGGTATAAAATTTGTTTTACCAACGTTGTTTTACCGCTACCGCTAACGCCTGTAACTACACACAACACATTTAAAGGAAACTCTACATTAATATTTTTTAAATTATTTTGTCTTGCTCCTTCAATGGTTACACTTCTTGTCCATTTACGAATTTGCTTTGGAGGTTCTATTTTTAATTTACCGCTAAGGTATTTTCCAGTAAGGCTTTTTTCATTTGCAATTAATTCATCGTAATTACCTTGTGCTACAACCTCTCCACCTAAATGGCTTGCTAGTGGCCCCATATCAATAATGTAATCGGCTTCCTTCATCATCATTTCATCATGCTCTACAACCACAACGGTGTTATTCAAATCTCTTAATTCTTTTAATACATTTATTAATCGGCTTGTATCTCTGCTATGCAAACCAATACTAGGTTCATCTAAAATGTATAACGAATTAGTTAAGTTGCTACCAAGGCTACGAGTAAGTTGTATACGCTGGCTTTCGCCACCGCTTAATGAATTAGCTAATCGGTTTAGGGTAAGATAACCAAGCCCAACATCTAACAACGTTTTTATTCTATGCTCTATTTCAATTAAAATACGTTTGGCAACTTGTGTATCAAATTCACTCAACTTTAATTTATTAAACCAAGTTTTTAAATCTTTTACTGGCAGCTCACACAATTGACCAATGTGTTTATCACTAACTTTTACATATAAGGCTTCTTTGCGTAAGCGATAACCATTGCAATCTGTGCACCCCGTTCTACCTCTATATCTACTTAATAAAACTCTGTACTGTACTTTATATAAATTTGCTTCAACCTCTTTAAAAAAATCGTTTATACCTAATGCCCCATTACCACCATTCCATAGCAAGTGCACTTCTGTTGCACTTAAATCAATAATTGGTTTGTGTATAGGGAATTTTGTGTTTTTTGCATATTGAATAAATTGATCTTTCCACCAACCAAGTTTTTCACCTTTCCAAGGTGCAATAGCACCTTCATATAAACTTAACTGTGGATTGGGTATTATTAAATCCTTATCTATCCCTAATATTTGAGAAAATCCTTCACAAGTAGGGCAAGCACCGTACGGATTATTAAACGAAAATAAATTAGGCACAGGTTCTTCAAACACAATACCATCTAATTCAAATTTATTACTAAAGGTAATTTTTTTTGTACCATTAATTTCTAGTTGCATTTCCCCTTCTCCCTCGTAAAACGCTGTATTTACCGAATCGGATATCCTGTGCAAGTCTTCTTCATCAAAATCTTTTTTAACAATACGGTCAACAAGGATGTGAGTGGTGAGTAGTGATTGATGAGTAGCTACTTTTAATTTCAATTCTTTATCACTTAACTCTAACATTTCCTCCACACGGTAAATTGTACTTGCCCCATTTGATTTACTCACCTTTGACCCCTCACTACTCACTAACCTTGTAAATCCTTTTTGCAACAATATATTCAGCTCCTCTTTTACATCTCTATTTTTATTTATTTTAAAAGGTACTAAAATAAAAACTTTATCTCCATCGTTTAATGTGTTTATAGTGTTAATAACATCGGTAACATCTTGTTTTTTTACTAGCTTACCACTTATTGGCGAAATGGTTTTTCCCACTCTTGCAAAAAGTAGGCGTAGGTAATCGTAAATTTCCGTCATACTACCAACAGTGCTACGTGGTGTACGAGTAATAACTTTTTGTTCAATGGCAATAGCTGGGCAAAGGCCTTTTATATCATCAACATCTGGCTTATTCATACGCTGCATAAATTGCCTTGCGTATGCACTTAAGCTCTCTGCATAGCGGCGTTGCCCTTCTGCAAAAAGCGTATCAATTGTTAAAGATGATTTGCCACTACCCGATACACCCGTTACTACCACTAGCTTATTTCGAGGAATAGTTACCGATACGTTTTTTAAATTATGAACTCTTGCTCCTTTAATAGCAATGCCGTTTGTGTTACTCATTGTTTATATAAATCTACTTTATTTGCACTGCATAAAAATATTTTACGCATTTTAAATTTTACTAAAAAAATTAATTACAATTGTGAAAACTTTCTTAAAATGTACATCTTAACAAAATAGTTGTTGATAAAGTTTGTACTTTAGAATCGTAAATATACTATAGGGCAACTACTATAAAAAATTGGGTATTTGTACACTAGTATTTTTCAACATTATCTATACTTTTACATAACCAATATCCAATAAAGAGAAAAGCCAACAAGCCTATCAATTAGACTTCTACGCAAATTAATCATTATTGGTTCCTGTTTCAAACAACATCCTAAACCAAAAAATTGTAGAAGTTATGAAATGCCTAACAAACTTAACCGATCAACAACTTATTCATTTGTATGTAGATGGAGATACCGATGCGTTATCTACCGTTATTATGCGTTACAAAGAAAAAATTTTTACGAGTATTTACCTTTTAGTTAAGGATAGATACTTAGCAGAAGACATTTTTCAAGAAGTATTTATTAAAGTAATTGATACCCTTAGATTAGGTAAATATACCGATGAAGGTAAATTTTTACCATGGGCAATGCGTATTGCACACAATATGTGTGTGGACCATTTTAGAAAAGTAAAACGTACCCCAACTATTAAAACTAGCGATGATAAAGACATTTTTGAGGTATTAAACTTTAGTGAGCCAGGTGCCGATCAAAAAATGATGGCCAACCAAAGCCACGACAGAGTTAGACGCTTAGTTGATATGCTACCAGAAGACCAACGTGAAGTAATTATTTTACGCCACTACGCCGATTTAAGTTTTAAAGAAATTAGCGACCTTACTAATTGCAGTATTAACACAGCTTTAGGCCGTATGCGTTATGGCTTAATTAACTTACGCAAAATGATGACAGAAAAACAAATTGCATTATAAAATATTTCCCTTTTGAAGAAAACTGTACTCCCCAAATGTAAAAACCCTCAATTAAGAGGGTTTTTGATTTTTGGGTAACCAGCTTTATGTTTTCATGGTAGCATCCTTGCATCGCACTCTTGTACTGCATACCATTGGGGAACTTTTACTATACGGTAGAATATTCGTAACTATTCAGTTGGTACTTAATAAGGAAAAGATGCTTCGTTCCTCAGCATAACAGGAGCAAAGTTTATTTTTTATTTCAACCTTTAAAATACACAAACAAAATTTTGATTTGTAAGAATTTTGCTTTCCCATAAACAATATGCATTGTCATGCTCAGGAACGAAGCATCTTATTAATGGAATTAGGAACTGAATAGTTACGAATATTTGTATAAATTAAAATTTTCCAAAAAAATTATCTTTTTATTTTATTTTTTGATAGCGGCAAAAAATTTTCGCCAGTAATAACTTTTTTACCTGTTTTATCTTCTAATGCTTTACGTGCATTTTTTGCAATGGTGCCGCCTTTTTTACTTGCAACAGCATTTTGTTGTAATCCTTTTGCATTATCTGTTTCGGCAATTTGCCTTGTGCTTAATTCGGCAAGTGCTGTAAAAATTAGTTCGGCTTCACTCATGTGGTCTCTTAAGTTTTGAGATTTTAAACCTTTTAATTCTTTATGTTTTTTTATGGTTAAGCCAGTCCATTCGCTATGAATAATATTGGTGAGCAATGCAAACTCATCAGCCTTTGTTACTTCATTATTTTTCCAATAGTCAGTCAATTTATTTCTGGTTTCTTGCCCAGTCATTCGTTGCTGAATCCATTTATCACTCCTACCCAATTTTTGCCAATTTTCTCTGGCTCTATCCAAACCTTGCTCTGGGTTTTGAATTTCTTGCATACGTTCGTAACCCACTTTGGCAAGCCATTGTTTAAAAGGCTCTGCTTTTGGTGATGGGATGGATTGGATGAGGCGGAAAACCTGCTCTATATTACCAACATCTGTAAGACGCATTTTACCATCTTCAGCTTCTAATTTCAACTGGTTACAATTTGTAACCGTTTCATTCCCTTCTTTTGAAAGGCGGCTTTTTAGTACTTTCCAATAGTTTCTTGCTCTATCAACTGTAGGTTGTTCTGTAAGTATTCCAACTATATCTACAATACTAAAATACCACATCTCTTTTTCGTTATCCCAATGACTACGAACTTTTTTACTCTCAAATAATTTTATATTGCCCATGGTAAATATTTGAAATAAAGGTACGAATAAGTGCTAAAATATTTAGTTTTTTTATACGCCTTCTACAATTTTAACTTCATCCTCCGTTAGCCCATACAACGCATACACTAAATTTTCTATTTGCCTATTTAAACTATTACATTTGTTGTATAAAAAATTAATTTGTTGGTGGCAGGGTTGACAACCTTCCAAAGGTTGTCAACCCTTTTTTATATTCCCTCCACAATTTTAATTTCCTCCTCCGTTAGCCCATACAAGGTGTATACCAAATTATCTATTTGCCTATCGAAGCTGTTGCATTTGTTTTGTAAAAAATTTTTATCGCTATCGGTAATAAGGGTTAGCGGCAGAGATGACATCTTTTGAAAAGAAGTCATCTCTTTTGGGCTGCTGTTAGCGGCGGCTAATTGCTTTTTGCTGGCTAGCATTTGGGTTACTAACTCTACTAATTTATTGTGCTGTTGTTTTTGAGTTGGGTTGGTGAAATCGATTTTTGGGATGGGGATTTGTTCTAGTTGAGAAACTCTAGCATATGGAAATAATTTATCTTCAAATACAAATTTATTCTTAAACCAAAAAGAAATAAGTTTAGAATTAAAAATACCAAGTACTAACTCATAATTATTGTCTTTTAAATGCAGATTGTATATTGTATTTAAATTCCAAAATTGTTCTGTATCAATAGTTGCTTGCAAATCACTTCCTACTCTTCTTATCAAAATTTTCTTTTCGGTTTCATACAATTCTTTAGATTTAAATTTAGAAGAATTTTTTTTATCTACATTAACATAAAAATTTTGATACGATATTTCATATTTTGTAACATCTAATCCTCGAAGTAATCTTTTTTTAGTTATTGCTTTTTCCTGTGAAATTGAACTGTCTTTTTTACCACCTTCAATACCTCTTGTAAATGTTTTAGCAAGGCTTACTAGCTTTTCATTACCAAACTCAATTTTAGTAAGTAGTTTTTCTATTCCTGTATTTAATTTTAAAAGGAATGAATGATTTACTGTATTCAAAAATTTTGCTTGCTCAATTTCGTTTTCTTTTTCAAGATTATTATCATTGAAAATCTGAGTGGAAACAATATTATTTTTATCTATCTTTTTTTGTTCAATTATAACAACTGCTTCAACACTTGCATCTTTAAAAGGTGTGCCAAAGTCGGCTATATAATTAATGTTTCCTCCTTTTAATATCATTTCTCTTACACCTTCCATATTTTCATTTGATAAAATTGGCTTTGGAATAATATAACCCCAATATCCATTTTTATTTATTTTATCTAGAGCATTTTCAATAAAAAGTGTATAAGAATCAAATTGTTTAGTTGCAGTTATAAATTTTGATTTTAAGTATTTATTTTCTGCAAAATTTTCTGCAAACCCTCTTTTAGTACTTAAATACGGTGGATTTCCCACCACCGCATCAAACCCACCATTTCTCATTATTTTAGGAAAGGCAGTTTCGTAATCCATGGGGTTTAGTTTTTTTAATTCATCATCTTCAAATAGTTGCCCATTCATTATATCAAATCCTATTAGGCTATTACCACATACTATGTTTTTACTAAGGTCGGGCAGTACTTTACTAAAAAAGAGATTTCCAGTAGTAGTAGCTATACTTTCTTCATCAAGCATTTTTAAAAACAAGCTTAGCTGTGTTACTTCCACAGCTTGTGCATCAATATCTACCCCGTAAATATTATTAAGCAATATTTGTTGTTTTAGCTTTAAGGTAAGTACCCATTGGCCGTCTCTTAATTCGGCATTGCCATCATCTTCTAATATTGCTCCTTTTTTATTTTTACTTTTTACATCCTGTAATATGCTTTCAGTTTTAGGGCTTAATTTTTCGGTATAGTATTTCTTATGGTAGTCTAATAAACAATCGTACACACCTATTAAAAAACTACCGCTACCACAAGCAATATCTGCAAAGCGTTTTTCGGTAATCTGTTTAGGGGTTAACCCTTCAATTATTTTGCCTACTGTATTTTTTACTATATAATCTACAATGTATTTTGGTGTATAGTACACACCACCTGCTTTACGTACTTCGGGTTTTTCTTCTATAAATACTCGTTTTTCGGTAGCCCGTACTATTTTGCCCAAAAAGCGTTCGTAAATACTGCCTAAAATATGTATGGGTATATAATTAAAATCGTAGGGGCTATTTAGGTTGCTTATATCGCTGCATATATCTACAAACAGTTTTTCATCGGCTCCTAAAAAATGGGGCTCATCAATAAAATGTCTTTTAAAAACTACACCATTGTATTTAACATCAAACTTGTGGCAATCGGTAATAAAGTCCTTCCAACTTTGCCATTCACTTACATGCTCATCAGCTTCTATAAATTTATCTTCTAAAAAGCGTATAAAAACTAGCCTATCTACTATGCGTTGAGTAGCTTCGGTAAGCTGCTCACTATTTAAATTTTCGTTGGCTTTTTTAATGGCTCTGGCAGTCTTTTCTCTAATTTCATCTAAGTACTCTAAAAAATCTTCGTCAATTGATTTATATGCTCCTTTAAATAAGGCTTTTTGTACTACTTTACCTTTGGGCTTTTGTAAAGTGTTGGCATACGTTTGCAAACTATTGTTACCTACTGCTTCTCGGCTAAATAGCCAATATATTTCGGCAAATTTTTCTTTATCTGCATATTGTTTGTAGTTATAGCTTTTGTGTTGCCCATTTAAGGCGTATTTAATATTGGGTTTTTGCCTACAATCTACAATTACAAATTCTTCAAAATCGGTTAGTACACTTACAGGGCATCCTTTTGGCCAACTATATTTTATGGTTTGAAAATAATGTTGCTCATTTTTTGCTATTAATACACTTGGCTTTTTAGCTTCTACAAAAAATACCTCGTCTTTAAAATTGGGTGCTGTAAAAAAAGCATAATCGGCTCGTTTTCTTGCCCCTTCGTTTTGTTGCTTTTGGCTACGTTCTATTTTTACCTCTTGAGCATAAGGGTTGGTTTGTAAATTATGCCTTACATCCCAACCTAGGGCTATAAAAAAATTATCAATAAAATCTTGCCGGGCTTCTGCCTCACTATACGTGGGGCTCATGTAATGTTTATAATTGCTATCAAATGTATTTACAAGCAGTTGTACATCTTCATAAGCTTTGTCAAAAGGGGTCATGCAGTTATGGGGTTGGTAGTTTAATGCAATTTAAGTAAAGTTTTTAGGGTGGGCAACTGTATAGCACAAGTATGGCACAAGCATAGTGAGTGTATGCCGAGAGTATGAAAACCTATATTATGTTAAATAAAAAGACAAGGCTACTTCCTCATCTCCCCCAACCCACACTTTAACCAATTGGCAAATTCATCGGGGTTTGGTGTGTAAAATTTTGTTTTGGTTAAAAGTTTTTCGTTGGGGTTTATAATTACGTATTGTGGTTGGCTTGTAGCACCAAAATTTTCTGTTTGAAAGGTTGCCCATTTATCTCCAACGGTTACAATATTTTTATTGGTACCGCTACTGGTTTTATAAACCGTTTGCTCTGTGGTGGGTAATTTTGTGCGTTCATCTACATAAAGCGATACTACCACAAACTGTTTACGCATTAGGCTATCCACTTCTTTATTTGTCCATACTTTTTCTTCCATACGGCGGCAGTTTACACATGCCCAGCCAGTAAAATCTATTAACAAAGGTTTGTTTTGTTCTTTTGCTAATGCTAATGCTTTTTCGTAATCGTTGTGTATAGGCTCTATAACTTTTGTAAGCAATACATGGTTTTTATAAATGGTGTACGATTGTGGTGGCGGAAACCCACTAAATAATTTTAGCCTAGCATGTACGCTATTAAACAAACCTGGCACTAAATAAATTGTAAACGCACTAAAAAACACAATAAAGAAAATACGAATTGCACCGAATTTTTTAACGGGTGCACTATGCCCTATTTTTAAAATGCCTAATAAATATAACACCGTTAACACTCCAATAATTACCCAAAGTGCAACAAATACTTCTCTTTTAATTATTCCCCATTGCTCCACATTATCGGCGTTGGCTAAAAACTTTACGGCTAACGCAAGTTCTACAAAACCCAATACCACTTTTACATTCGTCATCCACCCACCGCTTTTTGGTAAGCTTTGCAGCCAGTTGGGGAACATAGCAAACAATGCAAAAGGCAAGCCCAATGCTAAACCAAAACCTGCTGCACCAGCTGTAAGTGGCCAAGCACCTTGGTTTGCTACGTTTGCTAAAAGTGTTCCTAAAATTGGGCCAGTACAACTAAATGATACTATAGCTAAAGTACCTGCCATAAAAAATATGCCGCCTAAATTACCTACTCCGCTTTTACTATCGGCTTTGTTGGCAAGGGAAGATGGTAAACCAATTTCGTACAAACCAAAAAACGATAAAGCAAAAAATACAAATACAGCAAAGAAGATTAAGTTTAGCCAAACGTTGGTACTTATATTATTAAAAATTTCGGGGCTTATGGTTTTGCTAGCCAAGTGAAATGGGATAGTTATGGCTACATAAATTAAAAAGATAAAAAAGCCGTAGAAGGTTGCGTTACGAATCCCCGATTTTCTGTCTTGTGCTTTTTTTGTAAAAAAGGTTACGGTTACAGGTATCATAGGAAAAACGCAAGGTGTAATTAACGCAATTAATCCACCTAAAAAACCTAAAATAAAAATAGTAAAAATGCTTTTGTTTTGAGTATCATCATCGCCACAAGGTGCTTGTGGGTTTTTAATATCTATACTTGCAATTTTTATTTTACCGCCAGTAGCTACACCTCCTTCTAAATTTGTGTTAAAGGCAAATGGAGGGTCGCTGGTAAACTCATCCTCTTTATTATAAAAAAAAGTAAGGTTGCCTAAAAGATTTGCTGGCACTGTATTTACAAAAGCTACAGTTGCCTTCCATTCTACATTACCAGTTTGCAGTTGCACCATTTTATTTTCGAAAATGGTTGATTTTATTGTTTGACTTGGGCTTACGCTTGCAAAATTTTCTACAATAATTGAAGAATCTAAAAAATTAATTTCGGCAGATTTTACCCCGTCTAAATCTTGCCCTGGTGCATACAATTGGTTAGTACCAAGTGCTGGTGCTTTTAATGTTAACTCGTATTTTTTATCGCTAATTTTTTTGCTAGTTATTATCCATTTGTAGGTAGATGAATCTGTTTGTGCAAAAGATTGTATACTGCTAAAAAAAATAATAAAAAAGAGGAATAAAAATTTTGGCATAATTATGTTTTATAAAAAACGAGTTCTTAAAAATGAACTCGTTTTTTTTATTTTGTTTTTGATTATATTATTTCAACGCCACTTTAAATACTTCTTTTTTGGGTGGCAAACATTTTTTATCATCGCAAGTTTGATATTCTACACTACCACTAATGTTTGTTTTTGCAGCACCTTTTACTTTTATTTTTTGCACAAAAACTACTTTATTGGCATATTGATTTGCCGATATTTTTAATTTTTTATCTTGATACAACTCCATTTTACCAATTTCAGTTGTTTTTCCATTTATAGTTACTAAAGGGTTTTTGTTAAATAAAACCTCTGTAGGTTGGTTAATAGCATCGCTTGGCTGATTTTGAGAGTATAAGTGCCAACCGTTTTGTATTGTTGCGGTTAAATACACTTCGTATACTTTATCAGCTACTTTTTTTGATGTAAACGACCACTGCACTGGATTTGCTAATTGTGCATTGGCTATAAAAACACCAACTATAAAAACTATACTTAGTAAACTCTTTTTCATATTTTTTCTTTATCTATTTTATATACAAATAAACGACCAATTTGGTTTTTTGGATGTTAAACTTTGTTAATTTATCCCAAATAAGTGATTAAATACTTTTCTACCATCTTCATTGCTCAATTGGCTATTACAGGCTCTTTCGGGGTGAGGCATCATACCAAAAACATTTCTATCTTTATTACAAATACCAGCAATATTGTGTATAGCTCCATTTGGATTTGCTTGGCTATTTACCACCCCTTTTTCATCGCAATAGCGATATAAAATTTGCTTATGCATTTCCATTTCTTCCATCGTTTTATCGTTGGCAAAAAAGCGTCCTTCGCCATGAGCAACTGGAATTTTGTGTGGCTCGGCAATTGCACCAATAGCATCTTTCATAAAAATATTTTTACAAACAAACTGCTGATTGGCATTGCGGAGCAAAGCACCCGGCAACAAACCACTTTCACATAAAATTTGAAAACCATTACAAACACCTAAAACTTTTCCGCCGTTATTGGCAAATTCTACCACACTTTGCATCATTGGGCTAAACCTTGCAATGGCACCACACCGCAAATAATCGCCATAACTAAAACCGCCGGGCAACACAATGCAATCATCTGTGCTAAACATGGATACATCTTTATCTTTATGCCAAAGTTGTACAACCTCTTGCTGTAAATTAGTTTGCAATGCTTCAATCATATCTCTATCGCAATTACTCCCTGGAAAAACTACTACGCCAAACTTCATACTAGTAAAATTATTAAGAATGTAAAATGTGTTACAAAGATAACACTTACCACTATTTAATAAAAAAGTAACCCAATACAATTACAAGTGCCACCATTGCCCAATGTATAATTAGTGGCAACCATTTTTGTTTAGCATAAAAAAAAGTGCCAGAAATGAGTACAGCAAAGGGTGCAGCACATAAAATCCAATAGCTAAACGTATTGGTAGCATTTATAAAAGGAACAATTAAGGCTATTAAAAGATATATGAAAATGAGTGTCCAACTTTTACGAGACTGTATAAGCTGACGCCTAAAATTTTGTTGTATAAGAAAATAACCCATTAATGCTGTTGCTACTACCAACCCTATAGCTATATAAGCTAATTTTGTTTGGGTAAATATTGGTGCTGAAATTGCAACCCCTGGAAATGTGTACCCTTTCCATTTGTCGGTTAAAAAAACGATGGCAAATAAAAAATAGTAGGGTGTAATACCACCCAATAAAGCCATTAACCATTCGGCTATTTTAAAAGGGCGTATTAAAATTAACCCTAAAAAAACTAGGCCTAAAAGTGCTGCCGATGGAAAGTAAAAAAATGTGCCAACGCCGATTGCTATACCAATGTTAAATAATTCTGTTTTTGGGTTTTGAGTAATGTGTAAGTTGCTCATTTTATTTAGCCCCCAAATGGCAATAGTGCTAATAATTAGCGGTGCCGATAAGGTTTGCCACTCTGTAAATAAAGAGGTGATTAGCAAATAACTCATGCCAGCTAAGTAATTTGGCTTGGCAAATAAGCGTTGTGTATTTACTAAATTATTTAAAGATATAGCTTGTGTAAAAAGCAATAAAAAGGTTAATAATGAAGATAAAAGTGGAAAAGCGGTAGTTGTTGTACTCATCCACTTTAACAACTCCTTGTACAAAAAACCATCTACTTGCTGCGGTTTGGGCAATTGCGGATGCAGAAAAATAGGCAACTTTAACAGTACGCCGTAAATAAGTAATAAAAAATTATTTATGGGATTATTTGCTTTAAAAGTACCCGTCACTTGTTATGTATAATTTGTAGCAAAATTAAGCATACAAAAAGCTTTATCAAATCTTTTTTAGGCAAGATGAATACATTACACATCTACCTTAGCAAAACAAATATACCCTCTATAATTGCAAGGAATAATTAGTTGCTTTGCACCAACTTGTTTACTAAGCCTAGGCATAAATAGATGACCTTTTTCTTCACTTTTTAAAGAAGGATTTCTTTTTACATCGCCATTGGCATTAATACTATGGTCGGCAATTACTTGATTTTTTTTATCATTATTAAAAAGAAAGTGAAGTTCGTTATTAAAAGGAGTGATTGAGTATGATAAAAAATTATCTGTTCCATCATCAAACTGGTCTTTTTGTATTACTCTACTCCACTCTTGCACACCACTTGCAGTAAAACTCATTATTAAAATATTATTGTAGTAATAACGAGTGCTTTCATTACCAAAGCTATTGAACGGCCTGTAATATCCATAATATGGACTATAATAATACGAGTTAGAACTATAAGGATTATTTAAATAATCCCATCTATTCCAATAAGAATTATTGTTACCCATTCTTTGAGAAGTAAAATCTTCTGCAACTACAATGTATCCTCCATTCTTTTTACAAATAACTTGCTGAATAAAAAAATCGTTTAATGCACTACGTAATTGGTTATTTTTTTTAGCGGCTTCTCTAACCGAATCGTAGATGGGTAAAAATGATAGTGTAGAAATAGTTGTTGTGGATTTATCGTATATCATAGAAAAAACACCTTCTACATTACCGCCATTTTTTTTGTAGAAAAAAGAATTTATTAGGTATCGGTTATTTAAATTATCAATTTTTAACTTTGTATTATCAATATAATTTTTGTTTAACATGTTAGGCAATACAGTAAAAGTATCTGCTCCATTTTTTAAAAAAATTACGTTTAGCTTATTACTAGTGCTACGATTACCCTCTCTTGATTCTTTGGTAAAAACAAAATTGCCTTCGTTATCTACAGAAAAATTATCATAAGTATCTCTTCGTTCATTATAATTTAAAACCTGGCGGTTTTGATGAAGGAGGTTAAAATCTTTATCAAATAATTTTGTGGCTAAAGTATAATTATCATTCTTCTTTTGCAATTTAAATACAACAATTTTTTCTTTATTTTCACTTACCACAGTGGTATAAATTTTATTATCGGCAAAAAAAGAAATTTGTGTAGTGTCAATTTGTTGAGGTTCTGTTAGCTTTTTACCCATTGCATCAAGCTTTACTGCCATACAGTATAAAATATTTTTCTTTTGGTACTGGTATACCATGTAGGCATGGTTTGGGTAGGCAATAAAATCTACATTAAATGTTTTTTCGGGTAAAAAATCTAAGCTAACCGTTTCTATTTCCTGCATATTATTATCCAAAACAGTAATCTTGTGTTTCCAACGTAGGTTTTTATAAATAAGAATATTGGTGTTCATTTTTCCAATTATTTCGAAATTCATATCGGCTTTATCTTGCTTATTTACTTCAGAGAAAGTTATTTGCTGAGATTTTACTTCTTGAATGGTTGTGGCTAAAAATCCTAGTAAAATAAAAAACGATTTATGCATAAGAGAAACTTTACTTTAAAAGTACAATTTTGTACCGATTGTGTGTATATTTAAACAAGATGAGTTAATTTTTGTTTTACATAAACACATAAAAAATTATGCCAACAATTTTAATTACAGGTGGTACCGGTTTGGTAGGCAAAAGTTTAACTAACCTTTTACTAGATAAGGGTTACAAAGTAATTATTTTAAGTAGAAGTAAAAAGGATAACAATCAAAACAAAAATATTACTTATGCTATTTGGAATGTTCAAAAGCAGTACATAGATATAGAAGCAGTACAAAAAGCCGATTACATTATTCACCTAGCTGGTGCTGGAGTAATGGATAAAAAATGGACAGCTGAATACAAAAAAGAGATTGTAGATAGCCGTGTAAAAAGTAGTGAATTGCTTATAAATACGTTAAAGAAAAATACACACAACATAAAAGCTATTGTAAGTGCAAGTGCTATTGGTTATTATGGAGAAGATAAAATGCCAAACTATTTTTTTACAGAAACAGATAAAGCGGATAATGCTTTTTTAGGACACACTTGCCAACTTTGGGAAGATAGCATTGAACCTGCTAATTCATTAGGAATACGAGTAACTAAAATAAGAATTGGCATTGTGTTTAGTAAAGCAGGTGGGGCTTTTGCCGAATTTGTAAAACCATTAAAATTTAAACTTGCTACAATTTTAGGTACTGGTAAGCAAGTAATAAGTTGGATACATATTGATGATTTATGCCGTCAATTTTTATTTGCTATTGAAAATGAAAAAATGAGTGGGGTGTACAATGCTGTAGCACCAAACCCAGTTTCGAACAAAGATTTAATGATAAAATTGGCAAGAAAAATAACACTAAAATTTTATCTCCCTTTTTATGTGCCTATATTTTTATTAAAAATAATGATGGGAGATAGAAGTATTGAAATATTAAAAAGTGCAACGGTTAGCTCCAAAAAAATTGAAAACACTGGATTTAGTTTTTTATATAATGAAGTTGATGAGGCTTTAGAGGATTTGGTTTAGTTTTTTAAATCAGCCTTTTTAAAGTAACTAATAATTATGTAAATATAAAGGCTTAAGTATATTCCTACTGCTCCAATTAAAGCAACATCTGCAACTGTTCTATTCTCTAGCATTTTAGGTTTAAAAGGATTAGGCACTAAAGAATCCACAGCTTCTAAAGGTAAAAAATATCCAACTTGGCTTTGCTTAAATGTAAGCCCAAGCCACAATAAATTATCTACTATTACCACTAACACAAAATAAATAATTATAGAAAGCCCGGTACGTTTTACCAAAATAGCTACTAAAAAGGCTACCATTAAATATACCGTTGCCATTAAAGCAAAATATCCAATATATTTTATTCCTTCAAAAATAGTTGATGTGTTTGGCGAAAAACTTAAGCCAACAATTAAGCCAGTTAAAAATGTCATTAATGTACTTACTACTACAAACCCAATTAACAAAGTAAATTTTGCTTTTAAAAAATCTAACCTACTCCAGCCATCAATAATATTTTGTCGATGTGTTTTGTATTGCACTTCGTTAGTAATTAACAAAATAAATAACATGGCAATTACAATAAAAAATAAGCCTGAAAAATAAGTTGTAGAGTGCCAAATACGAGGAAAAATAAAGGGATTATCTATCATAGCTTGTACAGCGCTTTCTGCTATATTAGTGGCTTTTGTAGAAATATATTTATACGCTACAAAGCTTATAAATAATGGGCTTAGCACTATATAAGATAAAAAAAGCAACCAAAATGTTCGGTACGATTTTATTTTTAACCACTCAATTTTAAAAAGATTTAGCATATAATTTTTTATAAATAATTACCTATCGCTTTTAATACCCGTTATTTCTAAAAATTTAGTTTCTAACGAAATTTTTTGTTCTACAATTTTACTAAGCACAATATTGTTGGTAAAATAAAATTGATTTATTTGTTTTGCGGTTATAGTGTTAGTACAATATAATTCAATATCGGGTTGATTAATTTTTACATCCACTACTCCCTCAATTTTTTGTGCAATAGCTTTCAACTTATCTATATCATCCCCACTTAAGATAAATACATTACTATAGGTATGATTACCGCCATTGCTAATTACCTCTTTTACTGAGCTTACTGTTTTTAAAACCCCTTTTTGAATAATAGCTACATGGGTGCATACCTTTTCTACTTCATCTAAAATATGGCTTGCCATAATAATCGTTTTCCCTTTTTGGCTAAGCTCTTTTATTAAGTCTCTTATTTCTGCAATGCCAGCAGGGTCTAGTCCATTGGTGGGTTCATCAAAAACTAAAATTGATGGATTGCCTAATAAAGCAGAAGCAATGGCTAAGCGTTGTTTCATCCCCAACGAAAAAGTATTAAACTTACTATCTTTCCGCTGATGTAAGTTTACAATTTGTAACACTTTGTCAATATCTTCTTCTCCTTTTCCTTTTATTTTTGCTGCAATTTTTAAATTATCTGTAGCACTTAAATAGTGATAAAAATTGGGCGTTTCTAACAATGTTCCAATTTGTTTACGCATTAAATCGTTATTACTTGTATTGCTCCAAGCAAACGAACCTTGTGTTGCTTTTAACACATCCATTACAATACCAAGCAATGTTGTTTTACCACTTCCATTAGGGCCCAAAATGCCAAATATTGAACCAGCAGGCACTTCAAAACTTACATTTTGCAAAGCCTTTACTACTCCGTAATTTTTACTAATATTTTTAATTGATAATACAGATTCCAAAATTTTATTTTTTTAATTATAATGTAATATACATTAAGCTTCGTTTGAAGTATGGGGTTGATGATAAACGGCAGAATAATCACCAAGAATGCAATTAGGACTGGACAAGTTCAATTGATCTAATCTTAAATTAGCAATATCTTGCTGTGTAACTCTACGATGAATGGGATACATTGTTCCACCTTTTTCACCTGCGGCAACATTAGGGTCGTATTGAAATTGTGGATCAACCAATGTTCCTCTTGGATACATTATACCTGGCACACCTTTACCACGTAAATCTAAATCAGTTGGGTGATCTAGCCCAAGTGTGTGCCCATATTCATGTGCAGCGGTTGTGCTTCCTTCATATAAATTTTCCAATTTAAAGTAACCTGTATTACTTTTTAATCCATCTACAAAAGAAATATTACCAGCAACATATTCCTCTATTCTAAAATAATTATTTTTTGGATTTTTGTTTTCAAAAATATCTTGTGGGGTAAGGTTGGTAAATAAATATCCATCAATTACAAATTCAACTATATAGCTATTTCCTTTGTAGTTAACTTGTCCTTTTGGCTCATTCCACATTGTTCTTATTTCATCTACACATTGCTCTACTAAAGCTTGTGTGGCTTGTGCTCCGTAAAATAAAATGTTGGAGTGTATATACAGTTTATTTGTTTGATTGTTTAATTCAACTATACCCATATATAAAAATTAAAAAAGCACCAATATTGGTGCTTTAAAGTTAGTGATTTTAATTACGCAGTGGTTTGCCACTTTTTAGTACACTTTGTATTCTTTCCAGCGTTTTCTTTTCGCCACATAAACTTAAAAAAGCTTCTCTTTCTAAATTCAATAAATATTGTTCACTTACTAATTGTGGTTCACTCAAATCGCCGCCACACATTACGTACGCTAATTTTTTTGCTACGGTAGCATCATGCTCAGTAGCATAATTTCCTAAACGCATTCCGTTGATACCAGCATACATTGCACCTAATGCACTTCTACCTAAAACCTTAATATCATTGCGTTGTACAGGCATTACATAACCATCGTCGTACAAATCAATTACGGCTTGTTTAGCTTCGGCAATTCTTCTTCCTTGGTTTACGCTTACTAAATCTCTCCCTTTTCTATAAATACCTAAATCATATGCCTCTTGTGCACTTGTTGCCACTTTTGCTGTAGCAATAGTTAAAAAACGATTTTGCAAAGTAAGTGTATCTACTTCGCCATCATGCATTTCATCGGCGGCACGTAATACAAATTCTTTTGTACCTGCACCACCTGGTATTACGCCAATACCAACTTCTACTAAACCTGTATAAGTTTCTGCGGCAGCAATAACTTTATCGGCATGCAAGCTCATTTCACAAGCACCGCCTAAGGCTAAGCCGTGTGGAGCAAGCACTACTGGTATTCCAGAATATCGTACCCTCATTATTGTTTGTTGAAATTGGCGAATAGCCATATCAATTTCATCATAATCTTGCTCAATAGCCAACATAAATATCATACCCACATTTGCACCAGCACTAAAATTTGTACCGTCGTTGGCAATTACTAATCCTTTGTATTTTTCTTCTGCTAACGAAATTGATTTTTGAATACCTTCTAGTACTTCGCCACCAATGCTACCCATTTTGGTGTACCATTCTAAACCCAATACATCACCGCCTAAATGGTAAGTACGGCATGCACTATTTTTCCAAACGGTTTCGTTTTCAAAATTTTTCATTACAATAAATGCATCTCCGCCTGGTAAAGCTTTGTATGTTTTTGAAGCTACATCATAACATAAACGTTTTCCATTTTCTACCTTGTAAAATGTTTTATTACCTGCTGTAATCATTTCATCTACCCAAGCTGCTACTTTGTAACCAGCGGTTTTCATGGCTTCTACTGTTTTGGCAACGCCTAATACATCCCAACTTTCAAATGCACCAATTTCCCAACCAAAGCCTGCCATCATTCCATCATCTACTCTGTACAATTCATCGGTAATTTCTGGAATTCTATGACTTATGTAACTGAACAAATTGTAATGAAACTGACGATAAAAATCTCCAGCTTTATCTGTGCCTGCACATAATGCTTTAAGTCTTGTTTTTAAATCATCAATTGGTTTAGCTGTTTCTAATGTAGCAAATTTTGGCTTTTGTCTTGCCCCATATTCAAGCGTTTGCAAGTTTAAGGTTAATATTTCTTTTTCGCCTGTGGCAGATTTTGTTTTCTTGAAAAAACCTTGTTGCGTTTTATCTCCCAACCAATTATTTTCTACCATTTTGCTTAACCAAGATGGAATATTGAAAATTTCTTTGGCTTCGTCATTTGGGCAATTTTCAGCAACGCCTTTTGCTACTTTTACTAATGTATCAATTCCCACCACATCTGCTGTTCTAAAAGTAGCTGATTTTGGACGACCAATAATTGGACCAGTTAGTGCATCAATTTCATCAACATTTAATTGCAATTTTTCCATGGCATTCATTATAGCCATCATACCAAACACACCTACTCTATTGGCTATAAACGCAGGAGTATCTTTACACAACACAGTTGTTTTACCTAACTGTAAGCTTCCATAATCCATTAAAAAATCAACCACAGCTTGGTCGGTATGCGGTGTTGGTATAATTTCTAACAAACGCAAATATCTTGGCGGATTAAAAAAGTGAGTGCCACAAAAGTGTTTTTTAAAATCATCGCTTCTACCTTCTGCCATCATGTGAATAGGAATACCAGAAGTATTTGAAGTAATTAATGTACCAGCTTTACGATATTTTTCTACCTCAGTAAAAACAGATTGCTTAATGTCTAACCTTTCTACCACCACTTCTATCACCCAATCACAATCGGCAATATCTTTCATATTATCAGTAAAGTTTCCAGTTTTAATTTTCTTTATCACATCTTTATGATAAACTGGAGATGGATTACTTTTTATGGCTGCCGCTAAAGCATCATTTACTATTTTATTTTTTTCGGTAGGCTTAGCATCGGCTGCTAAATCTTTTGGTTGTATATCTAACAACAAAACTTGGAGGCCTATGCCTGCAAAATGGCAAGCAATACGACTACCCATTACACCACTACCTAAAACGGCTACTTTTTTTATTATACGGTTATTCATAAAAGCTAAAATTCATTTGAAGTTTAAGTGAAAATTAAAATTAGTTAGTTATGCAACTAATTCACTACGAAAGTAAGATTAAAAAATTAATCGTCAAAAAGTTAGGGTAAAAGAGAAATTAAAATATTTCGGTTTTGATTTACTTTACGTTTATACAACCAGTTGATAACGCAATACTTATCATTAGCTTGCCATTGTAAAATGGGGTAATTAGGAAAACATTGTTGCAAAATAGGCTGCTGAAAATAATAGCCAGATAACGCAGAAATTTTATTTGTTTTTATTTGTGAAGCAATACTGTCTATATACTGCTTATTTTGGGCTGCATTATTGCTATACACCAAACTATATGGTGTATAATAAGCTGTAAAAAAATTGTTATCGGCAAAAGAGTTTAACAAAAAAGCAAAACGGCTTTCTACAATTACTTTATTGTACAAATTATATTGTACTCGTAAGCCAGTTAGTTTTTTTAAAGATGCTTCTTCATTTGTTGTACTTAAATTTTTAAAATCTAACCAAAGGCTATGTGGCCTATGTTGACTTTTATAGATGTTCAAAAAGCTATCCAAAGAAAATTGATTGTTATTATTATCATCATGATGAAGAAAAAAAGTGTTAGCCAAAGTATCAAAATATACATCCATTTCGCAACCTGCGGTATTTATGTCGATTTGCTGTAAAGCTTGCGGCGTATTAACCGCTTTTGCCCAAAACTTATTTGGTGTATTTAAAATTTGTTTATTTTTCGATTCTAAAAAATATTGTTGTTGATTAAATTTTTTAGGTAACATTACCCTAACCATACCCTTGTGCAAAAAAGCATCTATAGCCAAATACAGCAAAGGTATTAGCAGCATTAACTTATATTTGTTTTTAAATAGCATTTGTATTTTGTAATGTATAATTTCAACTACCAAGTAAAAAAAATATGGGGAAACAATAAATCTTTTGTGGTATTTATTGGCATATTTTTAATTACCCTTTCTATTATAAAAATAATATTTTATT